>CAZUJM010000005.1:29061-65725 GCA_964620405.1 uncultured Pirellulaceae bacterium
AAGGCCTGCAGCAGGTAGGCGAAGTGCGGAAAGCAGCCGCCGTCTTGGAGCTGGAACCATGTCGCAACCGGTTCACGCTGGCCCTTGATTCGGGCCGCGAACGCAAAGCCTGGCGACAGGCCATCGGCCATGATGACGGACGTCTTGAGTCCGTCACGGCGCGGGATCAGGTAGGCGGCAGACATCTCGTTGTGGATCCATTCTCCGTTGTCGCGGCGATTGCCGGGGAACGTGGCCAGGGCCGCGGCGAACAGGTCGCCCGACCAGAGGCCCTCTTTCTGGGCCTCGCGGATGGCGTCGCCGCGCACGGCCTGCACGGAAGCAGCGCCGGTTTCGCCGCCCCGCCTCCGCTCGACCATGCACTGCAGTGTTTCCAGCGCGTGGAATCCGTAGGACTCCAGCGGACCGTACCCAATCGCCAGTGCCTCTTCGAGGTCGCAGTCCAACGGCAACTCCAGCAGCGGGGCGCGGCGCGTGAGAGGCAGCGATGAACCGGCGAGGAACGGAAACTTCATCTCCGCGGCTTTATCGACCATCCACCGCGCGTCGGCCCAGCGGTAGGACAGGTGTTTGTCATTGAAGACGGGCACGGTCTGTCCGCAACGTTCAAAGGCCGCCACGGTCTCCTCGAAGAAACGCCTTCGCGGATACATGTGCTGGTGCGTATCCGGCGTATGGGGATAGTCACCGTGCTCGCCGATCAAGAGCACTCCCGCCACCTGCAGTTGATCGGTGCCGAACGTCAGCGCTTCGTCGATCGTCTTGCAGAGACGGACCTGATGCCGCGCGGCCAGTTCCTTGCCGATATCGTGCGGGGAAACCTGGTCCATGTAGAGGGAGGCAAGTCGCAGGTCGGGCCCGGGGCCGCCATCGCGCTGCCAGCCTTCGAGGATCTTGGTGACAATCACGTCGGCGTGGCTGACGTTGTAGTAGCTGGTGACGATGGCCGCGACCGGTTTCTTTTCACGCGGCACAGCATCGGGCGAAGCGGCCTGGACGCGTGGGGCCAGGCTTCCGAGGGCAAGTGCGCTGGCGGCCGCGAGGCTTTCGCGACGCGTCATTCGGCGGGGCATGGGCGGGCTCCGGGAGAGTCGTGGGGAAACAGCGGGAATACATCACCTTCGCGGGCCAGGCTGACCTCGAGTGCGATGCCGTGTGACTCGCGCGCGTTGAGTTGCTCGGCAAGGTAGCGTCGCGCCTGTTGTTCCAAGGCATCCAGTCCAGCATCGTCGCGCTGCGGCTCATGGTGTCCCAGGTGCAGGCGGTGGCAGCGCGCGCGCAGGGCCGTCTCGACGCACGATTCAACCGTGCTGTGGCCCCAGCCTCGCCGTGGCTGGGGCTTGCCGCCGCCGATCCCTTCGAGTCCCTCGTATTCGGCCCGAGTGTACTGGGCATCCATGTAGACGAGGTCGGCATGGCTGGCGAACTCCGCCAGTCCCTCATCCGGCGTCGTAATCTGCTCGTGGTCCGTGGCGACCACCACGCAACAACCGGCGCGGTCGAAGCGGTAAGCCAACGCTTCGCCCGGATGGTTGCACGCGCGAACCTGCACTTGGGTATCGCCGATTTGAAGGAGGGCGTTGTGTTCGAGGACGTTCCAGTTGCGGATCGAAGCCAGCTGCCGCAAGGTTACTCCGGCCAGCGGACCACGTTGCTGCTCGGGACGCTGCAGCAGTTCGTGGAGGCGATGGATGACCGCAGCCGAGGCCCAGATCGTGGTCTCATTCCGAGGCTGGAAGAACACATCGCAGGAACTGATGCCGACCAGATGGTCGAGGTGCGCGTGCGTCAGGAATAGATGCGTGTGCACAGGGCTTTCCTCGGAGGACGTCGCCGTGCCCCGGCGTCGTTGCACCGCGGTGCTCCAGGCGCGCAGTCCGCTGCCCGCATCGACCAGCAGCAGTTGATCCCCCGCCTCGATTTCGATGCAGGTGCTGTTGCCGCCCGCGGTCAATCGCACGGACGTGGGCAGGTGCTGGGCCAGGAACGCCAGGGCGGCATCGGGAGTGGCCGGCAAGGCCATCCATGCGTCCCAGAGTCCTTGCTGCCGCAGTTGCAGCAGCGCGGCCGCCAACCTGGCCGTCAAGGCGTCGGGGGGAAGCGGACGGGGAATCGAGCCCGTGGTGCCCCAGTAGCGAACAGTCAGGGCGGCTTCGTAGGGCATGGCAGGGTCCGCTGGGTGGAAGTCGCGGAGGATTTTCGCGCGGCGGTCCGCCTCGCGAGTTGACTGAGGCGGACCGCTTGCGTTATCCGCAACCGCGTTGTCGGCTCGATTGCCGGGCCATGAAAAGGGGCTGGGAACTCGAGAAGCTCAGGAGATGTGCGCGCCGCGCGCTTCGACGTAGACGGCGTAGACCGATTGGCTGGCGGTCATGAACAGGCGATTCCGCTTGGGGCCGCCGAAGCAGACGTTGCTGCAGATTTCCGGCAAGCGGATCTGGCCGATGCGCGTGCCGTCGGGAGCAAAGATATGCACGCCGTCGTAACCGTCACCGACCCATCCCGCGCTGGCCCAGACGTTGCCGTCGACGTCCGCTCGAATGCCGTCGGCGAGCCCCGCCTTTCCGTCCAGCTCCATCGAGGCGAAGGAACGGCCCTTGGCGAGCCGTGTGCCGTCGACGATGTCCCAGACCTTGATCTCCTTCGGTGCTTCGGGATAGTGGGACGAACCCGTGTCCGCGACATAGAGACGCCGGTAGTCGTTCGAGAAGCACAGGCCGTTGGGTTTGTAGATCTCGTCCGTGAGTTTCTCGATCTTGCCGGACTTGGCGTCGATGCGATAGATGGCTTCCTTCAGGTGCAGCGTGCCCTTGTGGCCTTCGTAGTCCATCAGGCTGCCGTACCCGGGGTCGGTGAACCAGATGCTGCCGTCCTCGGGGTGGACGACGGCGTCGTTGGGGGCATTGAGCGGCTTGCCCTGGAACGAATCGGCGAGCACCGTGAACTGGCCGTTGTGCTCGTAACGCACCACGCGACGATTCCCGTGCTCACAGGCGATCTGGCGCCCCTGGTAGTCGAAGGTGTTGCCGTTGCTGTTGCCGGCCGGATTGCGGAAGACGGAGACATGGCCGTCGTCATCCAGGTAACGCCGCTGCACGTCGTTGGGGATGTCGCTCCACAGCAGGTACTTGCCTACCGCGTTCCACGCCGGACCCTCCGCCCACAGGTTGCCATGGTGGATGCGCTGGATGGGCGTGTTCCCGATCTTGTACTTGGCGAAACGCGGGTCGAGCACCACGATGTCGGGATCGGGATAGCGAACCGGCGGAGCGTCGGGGCCGAACTCGCGGGCCTGCGCCTGCTGGCCCATGGGCGTCGGCTGTCCCAGCAGTCCGGTCGCCAGAGCGGCCGCCGCTCCCACGAATCCCCGTCGAGACAGTCCGGCAAAGGACGACTTCGAGAGATCGTCGCGGGAAGCATCATCGGGGGAGGAGGATTCCGTATGCATCAGTGGACCTTTCCAAAAGTTGGGCCTGTCGCCCGTCCCATGTTTCCGCTGCCCTTGCTTTCGCTTCAATCCGGCGTCCGTGCTCTCGGTATTCCTGGCGACGAAAACGTTCGTCCAAGCCGTGTCTGTCCCCCAGGTGCGAGTCAAGCAGGCGTGAGGCGGTTGAATTCACCGGCCGGGAACATCCCGGACAGGACGAAGCCATTGGCGAAGGCCCCTACTATGGAGGCTGGCTGGGCAGGATGCAAGATGCGGCGGCGCTTCGCATCCAGGGGAGTCGCGCAAGTGCCAGCCCGGATGCAGCGGGCCTGTCTCGCGAGGCCGCTGTCCATGGACTAGAATCGGGCGCTCCAAGTCCAGCCGATGGCCCCCGTCCCGCGAGAAATCTCCCGGCGAGATTCGCCGCAGCGCACGGTCTGTCGCGCACTCATTTCCTGTCGGAGGCCACCCATGGTCCGATCCTTGGAACGCAAACGCCTGCATACGGTGCAGTTGGTGCCCCTGACGGCTTTTGACGCATCGGGACAGCTTGACCTCGGGCCGATGCGACGGCAGACGGAGCGGCTTTACGCTGCCGGGGTCCGCGTGTTCATCCCTTGCGCGGGAAGCTCTGAATTCCACACGATGGTCAATGACGAGATTGTGTCAGCCGTGCGCATGACCCGGGAGGTCGTGGGCAATGACGCGATCGTGATGACGCCCGTCGGGCTGCAGTTGCAGGCGGCCATCGACCTGGGACGCCGCGCCGCCGAAGCCGGCGCGGATGCACTGCTGGTGATGCCGCTGGTGAATCCGTATCTGTCGGACGCGGGAGCGCGCGACTACTACGAATCGCTGCTGCAGCAGGTGCCCTTGCCGGCAGTGGTCTACAAGAAAGACACCTACCCGTCGAACCAGTTGCTGCTGCAGATGGCCGACCATCCCCAACTGATCGGCGTCAAATACTCGATGCCCGACATCAGCGCGTTCCAACACATCGTCCAACAGGACCAGGGCCGACTCGACTGGTTCTGCGGCCATGCCGAACGCTACGCGCCATTCTTCATGCTCGCCGGCGCCCCCGGCTACACGAGCGGGGCGGGTAACATCTGTCCGCGCGTCACCCTGGCCATGCATCGCGCGCTGGCCTCGGGCGACTACTCGGAAGCACTGCGACTGCAGAAGATCCTCGCGCCGATTGAAGACTATCGAGCACGCGAAGCGAACTCCTACAACGTGTCGTTCCTGAAACATGCCATTCGCTCGTTGGGCATGGACTTCGGCCAGCCCCGCCCGCCCTACCGACGCTTGACGTCCGCGGAGCAGCAGGAGATCGAGTCGCTGGTGGCGCCGATCCTGCGCGCGGAAGCGGAACTCGGGTAGCCACGCGAGATTGCACAGTCCACGCGGCCTGAGGACCCTGCCAAGCAGCCCGGCTGGCGGACCCGGGGACCAAGGCACTCTTCGGACTAAATGCACATGCACACCCGCCAGCCGACCGGCGCATGAAAAAGCTCGTCGACCAATTCGGTTGGCCGACGAGCTTTGGAAGGATAGGGTGGGGGACGGGGCGAAGTTCTTAGCGGCGGCGACGGAACAGGCCGGCCATCAGCGAAACGCCGCACAACACCAGCGTTCCGGAAGCCGGCTCGGGCACCACGCTCACATCCACCAGGAACGCGCCGTCGTTGTTGTCATAGAAGGTCGGCTTGCCAAGGAAGTCCGCGGCATCCACGATACCCAGGAACAGGCGGGTCGCTCCCGCAGGCACGACAAACCGCTGCTTGTTGCCCGTTCCCGTGCCCGTCAAGCCGTCCCCGATGAAGAAGGTCTGGTTGAGGTCGGGCGACAGGGTGTCAAAGTCGCGTCCCAGGGCGTAGGAGCTGAAGTCGAGGCGTTCGGGAGCGGCACCGGAGGGTTCGTTATCGTTCAGGAAGACGCCCGTCAGGAACATCACGCGACGATCGGCCGAACGACTTTCCACCACCGTCATGCCCGAGATGCCGCCGTACGAGAGCACGTTGACGTTGAAGGCGTCCGGCACCGCGGGCGGATAGGAGACCGATCCGCCGTCCGGGCCGTTGAACTGTCCGCGATTCGGGTCGCCCGCATCGTTGTTGTACGACACGCTGCCCGTCACGCTGTTAAAGATCACTTCCAGGTTGTCGCCGGGCGTGAATTGAAGGACCGGCGGCAGGATGCCTCCGCCAAATCCGCCGGGATCGGGCGCCGCCGAGCGGCCAGCACCGAAGATGTTCGACTTGGCATCCACGACAATCGGCGCAGCTTTCGAAACAGCCGCACTGCTGACAACCAGAAGCAGCCCCGCAAAAGCGGCGAGACCGTGACTCATGATGCGTGACATTAGCAAGCTCCCTGTGGCGTTTAGGCCAACGACGTGGAATGGAGGATCCGAAGGGATGATCAGGAAATGAAACCAAGCCAAGGCTTGGGGCCGGCTACGCCTGACTTCGCGGGTCGCGTTTCAGTTTCGTAGCAGTGCACGGGTCTGATTATAAAGACGACCGCACTCGATGATCCAGAACCTAAACACGCCGCAGTTTCTAAAACTTGACAATTGGCCCGCAGAACTGCTCCCAGGCGACGCCAAGAGCCTGAAGCAGGGCAAATCCGCCACGGTCGTTGCCTCAGCACGCAATTCTTGGATCACCAGGCCGCGTCACTCTTTACCGCGACCGTCGCGCGGGGCTGGCAAACCGCCACGGCCCGATGTCAAGAGCCCTGAATGAAAGAGACGGAGGAAGCGGACGGCAGAGGGCCCTTGCAGGGCCGGACTCGTTGCGAAACGATGGCGCGGTCTCAGGCCGGACCGCTTGGTCGGAGTGCATTCGGGGCGAATCCACGGTTGCCGGAACTCTTGCCGTGGCCGGGGACAGGGCCCCGGCAGTCGGCCGGCCGAATTTCCTTCACAGCCTTTTCGTGGCCCGCTCAGTAGCCGATCGCCGCGCCATCCTTGCGCGGATCGGAGCCGCCGAAGTAACGGCGCGGGTTCTCTTCGCGCCAGATCGCCTGGTAACCTCCGAGGCTCGAACGGCCGGCAGCGATGCGGTGGCCGCGTTGCTGCAGACCCGCCACGAACTCGGTACTGAATCCCGGTTCGAGGACGACTTCGCCGACATCGCTGTCGTCCGACTCCCGCCCGGGCGTCGCGGGAGACCAGGGCTGTCGCCGGCCTGCATGCGCGATACGCGGCATATCGCCCGCCTGCTGCGGGGACATGCCGAAGTCCAGCAGGTGCATCAGTACCTGGCAGTGGCCTTGCGGCTGGAAGTCACCGCCCATGACGCCAAACGAAAGCACGGGCCGCTGCTGCTGCGTCACGAATCCCGGGATGATTGTGTGGAACGGCCGTTTGCGCGGTTCCAACCGGTTGGCATGGCCCGGGTCGAGCGAGAAGCACTCCCCGCGATTCTGGATGCTGAAGCCAAGTCCGTCGGGGCAGAGCGTGGACCCAAAGCCAAAGTACAAGCTCTGGATCAGCGAGATCATGTTGCCATCGCGGTCCGCGGCCGTCATGTAGATCGTGTCCGAATCGAGCGGCGGGTCGCCCGGTCGAGGCGTGGTGTTCGCCTTGCGGGGATCGATCAACGCCGCTCGCTTCCTCGCGTACTCCTTCGAGATCAGCCATTCGACCGGTACCCGCGCGAATTGAGGATCGGCGTAGTAGCGTGCTCGGTCTTCAAACGCGAGCTTTTTGGCTTCGATCAAAAGGTGCAGATGGTCGACGGAGTTAGGCGTGAGCGATCCGATGTCGAACTGTTCGAGCAGGTTCAGCATCTGGAGGACGCAGATCCCCTGTCCATTGGGCGGCAGCTCCCATACCTGCCAGCCGCGATAGTCGACGTGCACGGGGTCGACCCAGTCCGCCGTATGTTCGCGCAGGTCGCTTGCTGACAGATAGCCTCCCAGGGCCGTGGACTTGGCCACCATTCGTTCGGCGATCTCTCCTTCGTAGAACGCAGCTGCTCCGCCGTCGGCA
The DNA here is from genome assembly GCA_964620405.1 of uncultured Pirellulaceae bacterium. Lineage (GTDB taxonomy): Bacteria > Planctomycetota > Planctomycetia > Pirellulales > Pirellulaceae > CAZUJM01. The sequence continues at coordinate 36,489 of CAZUJM010000005.1, forward strand.
ATCTGTTGCAGCGAGCGGGCAAGCGCCGGGTTGCGAAAGACATCGCCGTATCCGAGACGCACTCCGTTCGGTTCGTAGAGGGCGCGTAAGCTCGGGTCCGCGTTCGCTCCCAGGTGAAACTGTTCGGCGATCAGCGGTGAAAGGGGGAAGCCGTCGGTGGCGTAGTGGATGGCGGAATGGAAGTTGTCGGCCCAGGGGAGTTTTCCGAAACGTTCGTGGAGCGCCTGCCAACCGCGGACGCATCCAGGCACCGTCCAGCTCAGCGGGCTCACTTGCGGGATGCTCGTCAATCCACGCTCCTGCGCTCGTTGCAGGTTCCAGGCAGCAGGGGCACGGCCGCTGGAGTTCAGGCCATGGAGCTTGCCGGTCGCCTGCTCATACACGATCGCGAACAGGTCACCTCCGAGGCCGTTGCTGGCGGGCTCGGTCACGCCCAGCACGGCGTTAGCGGCGATGGCCGCGTCGATGCAGGAGCCGCCTGCCTGCAGGATGCGGATGCCGGCCATCGCGGCCAGCGGTTGGCTGGCGCAAACCATGCCGTCCTGGGCAACCACGGTTGAGCGATCGCGATTGCGCAGCGAGTTGGGAATGCCGTGCAGGGAGTCTATCTCCCGGGCGGTTCCGACCGGGGGGGCGGCGTGGCCTGCCAGGGGAGTGAACGCCATCAGTCCGGCCATCTTCAGGAAGTTACGTCGACCCATGGAATGCACCTCGGGGAGCGTGGCGGTTGCTTGCGGGGGAAAGACCTGACGGTTGAGTCTGGCGGCGACGGGGGCGTTGAACGATCCGATGAACGCGGCAGGACTTCACGGCCGCCTCGCGTTGCGAAGGAACGGCTCGACGGGCTCGTCGTTTGTCGGACCGCCCGATCCAAGGGCCCGCGGCTCATGGGCGAATCGCGAATCGGCCACTATGATAAGGGGTCCAGCGGCCCTCTTTCCACGGAGACATGCGGATGTTGTGGCGTTTCTTGTTTCCAGATGGTTTATCACGGCACGGTGGCGTGGAGGGGCAGGTTCCCCGCATCCGCGGGATGGTCCGCCGGATCCTCTTGCTGCCCCTCGTGACGCTCCTCCTGCACCCGGTCGTTGGAACCAGGGGGCTGGCGGCGGCGCCTGCGGAAACAACTGCCGGTTTGAGCACCGCGGTGGAGTCACTGGCCTTCCGCTTGGAGGCGGTCGACGGCACTCCTTTCGTGCTGGAGCCCACGTCGGAGGATCGTCCGTCGCGTTGGACCGTCGTCTGTTTCCTCGGCACCGAATGTCCGCTGGCGCGTCTGTATGCAGATCGCCTGAATCAACTGGCGCTGGACCATGCGGACGATGGGGTGCGTTTCGTTGGCGTCATGAGCAACCACCAGGACTCGCGTGCAGACATTGTCGCCTACTCGGACGAACATCGATTGCGTTTTCCGTTGGTGCGCGACGAAGAGAACCGGATCGCGGATCGGTTTGGCGCTACGCGGACTCCCGAGGTGTTCGTGCTGGATCAACGACTGGCGATTCGATACCAGGGGCGGATCGACGACCAGTACGCGCCGGGAGTCGCGCGGCCGCAGCCACAGCGAAGCGACCTGCAGGAGGCGTTGGAAGCGTTGGTGGCCGACAAAGTGGTGGAGCATCCGCGCACCGGCGCAGCCGGATGTCTGATCGGCAGGGTCCGCCCCCCGGCCGCATCGCCGCGCGTGACTTACTGCGACCAGATCGCGCGGCTGCTTGCCAAGCATTGCCTGGAGTGCCATCGAGCGGGCGAGATCGGGCCGATGGCCCTTACAGACTATGACGAAGTCGTCGGTTGGGGCGAAACGATGCTGGAGGTTGTCGAGCAGCGGCGAATGCCGCCATGGCACGCCACGTCGGCACATGCACCGCTGCAGAACGCGCGCGGCATGACGCCCGAGGAGATCGGACTGCTTCGCGACTGGGTATCGGACGGCATGCCCTATGGTCGCCCGGAGGAGTTGCCACCGCCGATGGCCTGGGCCAGCGGCTGGCAGTTGGGGCGCGAACCAGACCAAGTCGTGGAGATGCGCGGCAAGCCGTTCGAGGTGCCCGCGAGCGGCACGGTGGAGGATCAGTATTTCGTGGTGGATCCCGGTTGGAAAGAGGACCGCTGGATCTCGGCGGCGCAGGTCGTGCCTGGAAACGCGGGAGTTGTCCATCACGCGATCGTGTTCGTGCGGCCACCGGACGGATCGGAGTTCCGTGGCGTGGGCTGGCTGGCGGCTTATGTTCCCGGCCAGCGCGCGACGGTGCTGCCTGCGGGGCGGGCCCGCCACGTGCCAGCCGGCTCGCGGCTGGTCTTCCAGATGCACTACACGCCCAATGGCGAGCCCCGCGAGGACCAGACGAAGCTCGGGGTTCTCTTCGTCGATCCCCGTGAGGTGACGCACGAGGTCTACACCGTGATTGGCATCGACCAGGATTTTGAGATTCCGCCGGGTGCCGCCCAACATGTCGTCGAGGGACGCGTGCGCAACTACCCGGAACAAGGCGAACTGCTTTCGATCGTGCCGCACATGCACCTGCGTGGACGATCGTTCCAATTCCAAGTGGATCGCGAAGCTGGCAGCCAGACTCTGCTGGATGTGCCACGTTACGACTTCAACTGGCAGCATGAGTACCTGCTGGCCGAATCGCTACCGCTGCACGATGTGAAGGCCCTGCGTTTCACGGCAACCTTCGACAACTCAGCGGCCAATCCGGCGAACCCCGACCCCGGCCAGTACGTGACCTGGGGCGACCAGACCTGGGAAGAGATGGCCGTGGCGTTCTTTAATGTCGCGGTGCCGCGAAAGGATGTGGCGACAGAGACCGCCGCTCTTCAGGGCGCCTCGCGATCCGCGTCCGCTCCCGCCCTGGTCGCAGGGACGGCTGTCAGTCCGGCCGCGGCGGAGTATGCGAGCGACTTCTTTCGACGTTACGACCGTAACGGAGATGGGTGGGTGGACAAGGATGAGCCGCCGCTGGCGGTGCGCAAGTTCCTGTTCCAGGACTTCGACCGCGACGGCAATCAACGCCTGGATCGGGATGAGGTCATGACGGTGGCGACGGAGCGGTTGAAGTGACCTGGGAACGCTGCTTCGCGCGGACGCATTGCTCGCGCGCCGATCTCCTCGCGATGGGAAGGCTGGTGGATTCTCGTGTTTCGTTCCTGGTATGACCGCGCCGCGGTCTGGACGGTCGATCACTCGTGGTTCGGCGTGGCGGTGGTCACCCTGGTGACGCTGGCGAGCTTCTGGGGCTACCGCGATCCGCAGGGCCCGAGACGCTGGTGGAACTCGCTGCGTGGCGGTGCCGTGGAATCGTCCGGCGAGGTGGCGCGCCGGCAGGACGCGCTCCGAACGTCACGGCGCTGAACGTGGCTCGCGGCGACGTGGTGCTGGTGGTGGAGTCCCCCAGGATCTTCACGCCCCGCGGCGCCGAGGCGATGCGCGCCGTCGTCGACGCGCTGGAGTCGCTGGACTACGTGAAGCGTGTGCTGTGGATGGATCGCCTGCCTCCGCTGAATATTTTTGGCCTGCCCGAACCGCTGCTGCCGAAGTCGAGTGCGTCGGAGCAGCGGTTTGCGGCCGCGCGGGAGAAGGCCTTGCGTCATCCGCTGGTGGTGGGCCAGTTGCTCTCGCCCGATGGCCAGACGGCCGTGCTCCTGTTGACGCTGGACTGGATGTTCGTGCGCGAAGACCGGGACTGCATGGAGCGATTGCTGGAGGTGGCGCGTGCCGCGGCCAGTCCGTATGCGGAGCAGGGGCTGGTGTTTTCCGTGACGGGTTCTGTCCCGATTCGACTGACCGCATCGCAGCAGAATGAGGCCAACCAGGTCAAGTACCAGGTCATCGGGTACACGATGATCGTGCTGATGTCGCTGATTCTCTTTCGCGGGCTCGCGGCGGTGCTAATTGTCGCCGTCGCCACCGTGCTGGGAGTACTTTGGACCCTGGGGCTGCTGCGTTTCTTTGAACTGCAGGACAATCCCTTCAATGACGTCGTGCTGCCCGTGCTGCTGAGCCTCGTGGGGCTCACGGATGGCGTACACCTGTTGGTGCACATTCGGCGGTACCGCGCGGCCGGACTAGCTTCCCTGGACGCGGCGCGGCGCGGAGTCAAGGAGGTGGGCCTTGCCTGCTTCCTGACCTCGCTCACCACGGCCATTGGATTTGGATCGCTGGGACTTGCCAAGCATGACATCGTCAAGGAGTTTGGCTGGAGCAGCGTGCTGGGGGTGACCTGCACGTTTGTCTCGGTGATGGTGGTGGTGCCGCTGGCCTGTCGCACTTGGCTGGGTACGCATGTGCATGCGGGACAGGAGCGAAGCCTGGTGGACCGGCACCTATCGCGAGTGGAACTGGTCATCGAGCAGGTGCTGCGTCACGCCTGGGGGATCGCCTGGGGCGGCTTGATTCTAACGGCCGTGCTGGTCGCGTTCGGGTTGACCCTGCGGCCGGATCAGCGGAGTTCCAGTATCCTGCCGGAGGATAGCGAACCGGCGGTGGCTCTTCGCAAACTCGATGCGGCCCTGGGGGGGCTGGAGTCGGGCCGCGTCGAAGTGCGGTGGTCCGACGTCGTGCCGGACGACTCGCCGGAGGTGCTGCAGGTGATTCGTGAAGTCGACCAGGTGCTGCTCGGCGAACCGCTGGTCGGTCATCCGCTGTCTTTGCGGAATCTGCTGGACGCCTTGCCGGGCAATGGCGACAGCGCGGATCGCATGTCCATGCTGGACCTGCTGCCTCCTCCGCTCAAGCGCGCCTACTACTCGCCGGAGAACCGGGAGGCGTCGGTGCAGTTTCGTGTGCAGGACCTGGGCATCGCCCGCTACGGTCCGGTGTTTGAACGCATTCAAAAACAACTGGCGGAGGTGGTCTCGCGCCATCCACAGTTCACCGCCACGCTGGCCGGATCGGCCGTGTGGCGGTGGGAGAACCTCTACCAGATCGTGGTCGACCTGGTCTCCAGCCTGGGCAGCGCGGCCTTGATCATCTTCGGGGTCTTGGGCATCGCCTATCGTTCGGTGCGGCTGGGGCTGATCAGCGTGCTGCCGAATGTGTTTCCCCTGGCCGTGGCCGCTGCCTTCATGGCTTGGACGGGCCAGTCGCTGGAGGTGGTCAGCGTGTGCTGTTTCACGATCTGCCTGGGCATTGCCGTGGACGATACGATCCATTTCCTGACGCGGTACCAGGAGGAGTGTCGCACGGCGACCAGTCGCGAGGAGGCCATTCGCAAGTCGTTTTCCTCGGCCGGCACCGGGATGATCATGACGACTCTGATCCTGGTCGCCGGGTTCTGCACCGTGCTGTTCAGTGGGTTACGCGAGCACCAGATATTTGCCAGAATGGGCGCCATCATGATAGCGGCCGCGCTGCTGGGGGACCTGATCATCCTGCCCGCGCTGCTGGCCTGCTACGGTCCCCAACCCCAGCGCGACGAGCCTGATCCTGAAGAAGCCGTCGCGGAGAAATGATGGTGCGTATCGATGACGGCGGAGCCTCGTGACCTGTTCGCAACGCCGGAGACGGTCAACAAGCGATTGGTGCTGGTGGATGGCATGGCGCTCGTCTACCGTTCGCACTTCGCGCTGATCTCCAATCCGCGTTTTACCTCCTCCGGCCTGTGCACATCAGCCGTGCTCGGTTTCTGCAACACGCTGCTGGACCTGCTGCAGCGCGAGGATCCGTCGCACCTTGCCGTGGCTTTCGATACACCCGAACCGACCCACCGCCATGAGATGTATCCGCAGTACAAGGCGCAGCGCGAGGAGATGCCCGAGGACCTGAGCGCGCAGCTGCCATGGATCGACCGTTTCCTGAAGGCAGCGCAGGTTCAGATCCTGCGGGTGCCGGGCTGGGAAGCCGACGACGTCATCGGGACGCTCGCGCGGCAGGCCGAGGACGCAGGCTTCGTCACGCTGTTGGTCTCACCCGACAAGGACTACCAGCAGCTGGTGACCGAACACACGTTCGTCTGGAAGCCGGGACGCCAGGGTTCGCAGTTCGAAATTCTCGGCGTACCCGAGGTCTGCCAGCGATGGCAGGTGGAGCGGGTGTCGCAGGTGATCGACATCCTGGGGTTGATGGGCGATTCCTCGGACAACGTGCCGGGCGTGCCGGGCATTGGAGAAAAGACGGCCCAGAAGCTGATCGCCGAATTCGGTTCGGTCGAGGAACTGCTGGCGAACACGGCCAAGCTGACCGGCAAGCGGCGCGAGACGGTGGAGAAATACGCCGAGCAGGCGCGGCTCTGCAAGCAGTTGGTGACGATCGACACGCACGCGCCGATTGATTACGAGTGGGAACAGTTTGTCCGCCAGCCTTGGAACGAGGCGGAGATGCGCTCGCTGTTCGAGGAGCTGGAATTTCGCACGCTCGCGCAGCGCGTCTTCCGCGCCGATGGCTCCGGCCCGGCGTCGGGGGGCCGCGCGTCGGGGGGGCTCGCGTCGGTCGCCCAGACCACGGCCGCCGGTAACGCGGACCAGCCCGCGCCCGCGGAGACCCCCGCTTCGGGCGGATCGCTACAGGGAAGCCTCTTTGGTGAAGCGCCGAGCGAACGCGTGCTGCAGGATGTGCCCCACGCCTATCGCTTGGTCGAGTCGGTGGAGCAGCGGCGGGAACTGCTTGCGCAACTCATGGCGCGGGAAGAGGTCTGTTTTGACATCGAGTCCACGAGTCTCGATGCGCGGCGCGCGGTCCCGGTGGGGATCGCCTTCTGTTTCCAAGATCGGGAGGCCAGCTATCTGCGATTGCCGGTGGAGCCCCGGGAACTGGCGGGCGTGCTGGACGAGTTTCTGCCGTTCTGGCACGCCCAGGGTATCGCCAAGATCGGCCACAATCTGAAATACGATCTCACGGTCCTGCGCTGGCATGGAATCCAGGTCCATGGTCGGCTGGTGGATACGATGCTCGCGCACACACTGGTCGAGCCGGACATGAAGCACGGCATGGACCAGTTGGCTTTGCACTACCTGAACTATCGCCCGATTGCGTACAAGGAACTGGTGGGTGAGCCGGCGACTCGCGATATCCGCGAAGTGCCGATCCGGCAGCTTGTGGACTACGCCTGCGAAGACGCAGATGTCACCTGGCAGCTCGCGGCCATCCTGCGTCCGATGATCGAGGCCAAGGAACTGGGGCGGGTCTTTCGCGAGATCGAATGTCCGCTGGTGCGCGTGCTGGTGGAGATGGAGCACGAGGGAATCCGGCTCGACAGCCAGGCGTTACGCGTCTATTCGGACCAGTTGCAGCGCGAAATCGACAGCCTGCGGTCGTCGATCCACGAAGCCGCGGGCCATGAGTTCAACATCGATTCGCCCAAGCAGCTGGGTACGGTGCTCTACGAGGAGTTGCGGATCGACGACAAGCCGAGCAAGACGCGTACCGGGCAGTATTCGACGCGCGAAGCCGACCTGTTGCGGCTGGCGGCGCGGCATCCGATGGTGGGCCAGGTGCTGGACTACCGCAACGCCGCGAAGCTCAAGTCGGTCTACGTCGACCAACTGCCGGTGGCCGTGGATGAGCGGACGGGCCGCGTGCATACGAACTACAGCCAGGCTTGGACCGCGACGGGGCGGATGCAGTCGAACGACCCCAACCTCCAGACCATTCCGGTCCGCAAGGAACGCGGACGCGAGATCCGCGCGGCGTTCGTGTCGCGCGATTCAGGCCACTCGTTGCTCTCCGCCGACTACTCGCAGATCGAATTGCGAATCATGGCCGCGCTCAGCGAAGACCAGGGGATGATCGAAGCCTTCCGGCTGGGCCAGGACATTCACTCGGCGACGGCGTCCAAAGTCTACAAGGTGCCGATCGAGCAGGTGACGCGGCGGATGCGCGACGCGGCCAAGACGGTGAACTTCGGGATCCTCTACGGGATCTCCGCGTTCGGCCTGCAGCAGCGGTTGAACATCCCGCGGGCCGAGGCCCAGGAACTGATCTCCAACTATTTCGAGAAGTATCCGGGTGTCAAGCGTTACATCGACCGGACGATCGAGTTCGCCCGCGAGCACGGATATGTACTGACCGTCAGCGGGCGTCGCCGCTACCTGCGCGACATCAACTCGGCCAACCAGACCATGCGGCAGGCATCAGAACGGCTGGCAATGAACAGCCCCATCCAGGGCTCCGCCGCCGACCTGCTCAAAGTCGCCATGGTCCGGCTGCACGAACGGTTGACGGAGCGGGCGCTGCGCACTCGGATGCTGCTGACCGTCCACGACGAAATCGTCTTCGATGTCCCGGACGACGAGGTCGCGGCGGTCCAGCCGTTGATCCGCGAGACCATGGAGGGCGCATGGCCGCTGTCGGTGCCGCTGGAGGTGGAGATTGGCGTCGGCAAGAACTGGCTCGAGGCCCACTGATGCCGCCTCGCGACTGAAAACAGGGGCCCATGCGTCGCGTTCACGAGAGGTGAGGAGCGGTTGGGTTGCGCAGCAAAAAGGCTCCCTTCTTGGACGGAAGGGAGCCTTTTTCGAGTGGCGATGACGCGCTCACGAGCGGCCGCGGCCGCATGCTTTAAGCGGCGATCGGCTTACTTGCCGTATTCGGCCTGGAAGAACGACTTGCTGTCGTTCACCGTCGGCTTGATCGTGCGGGCTCCGCCCTTCCAGTTGGCGGGGCACACTTCGCCGTGCTGCTCGACATACTGCAGGGCTTCGACCATGCGGATCGCTTCATCCACGCTGCGGCCCAGCGGCAGGTCGTTCACCACCATGTGTCGCAGCGTGCCGCCACGATCGATCAGGAACAGGCCGCGGAGGGCGATGCCGCCGGGCAGGAGCACGCCGTAGGATCGCGCGATCTCCTTGTTCAGGTCGGCGACCAGCGGGTAGTCGATCTTGCCGATCCCGCCCTCGGTGCGGGGCACGTTCCGCCAGGCGAGGTGGGAGAAGTGACTGTCGATCGACGCGCCCAGCACCTGCACATTCAGCTTCTTGAAGTCCGCGATGCGATCCGAGAAGGCGATGATCTCGGTCGGGCAGACGAAGGTGAAGTCCAGCGGATAGAAGAACAGGAGCACATACTTGCCGCGGTAATCGGACAGCTGCACGGTCTTGAAGCTACCGTCTTCCATGACCGCCTGGGCTTTGAAATTCGGAGCCTCTTGCGTCACCATTACGCTCATTGATCACTACCTCCGGGATTAGGTTACTCGGGCAGAATGAAGTTCTACGGGCAGGATGGGTGCTCTCGGGGCCGTCGTGGAAGTCGCGGTCCCGATTCGGTCGTTTGGGGGAAGTTTATCCTCGCGACGCGGGATCCAACAGGGGGCAGGTTGACGCTCCGGAAAGCTCGCACGTGACCTTGATGGCGGCCCTGGCGTTGGCTCGCTGCGAAGTCCGCAGGCGAGGGATCAGAAGCGTCCTGTTTCGAGGAATCGCCGCACCGCTTCTGCCGTCTCCCGCCTCCAAAGCAGTCCGCTGTGCAGGCCCTGCAGAACACACCAGTCCCGCTGGCCAGGCAAGTGGGTGCTGGAGGCCGCCACCACGAAGTCCGAGGACGCGGCGATCACCCCGATCTCGACGTTCTCCGGCACGCCCAACTGATTGACGAAGCTGTGCGGGGTGTCCGCGAGTTCATGGAGCGGTTTGCAGAACCAACCAAGCCAGGGCGCCAGCGTTTTCGCCGTATGCGATCCCCGATTGGGTGGCGCGAGCATCACCCAGCGACGTACTTTCGCGCTGGGTTGCTCTAGCAGGGCGCACCGCCCGATGATGCATCCCATGCTGTGCGTCACCAGATGCACGTTGTCGATGCCCGCATCGGCTTCCAGTTCAACGAGACGTCGGCGAAGCAGCCTCGCCAACTCGGGAATCGGTTTGCGGATGCTCGGGTAACCCCAGTTCTCTACCGACATGCGGGGCGAGCGAAGCTCCCACCAGAGCCGCTGCATGACTAACCGGTGTGCGGCAAGCCCGTGGATGAGGAGCACGTGCTGGCGGGGACGTTGCGTGGACATGGGCTAAAGCGGGGAAAGCCTGATCGGCCACCGGAATTCGAAAAAGAACCCCGGTGCCAGCGACGGCGAAATGCCCCGCGGTTCCTCCTGGGGATTCCTGCGGCCGCCCCTATTGTGCGACCACGCAGACGCGGCGACAACCCATCCACCGGAGGACGTCGCCTGCTCGCCGCTAGAACGCCATCTCCAAATGCATCTGTTCAGCCATCTGCCGCAGCTTGGCAAGTGCCCGCTGCTCCAACTGCCGCACGCGTTCTTTCGAGATGCCCAGCAGTTCGCCAAGACGCTGGAAGGTCGGCTTCTCGCCCAGGTCGTCGAACCCGTATCGGGCTTGGACAATAAACTTCTCACGGTCATCCAACTGGCCCAGCAGGCTTGTGACCGTCTGGTCGACCTGGTGCCAGGTCATGTCCGAGCCCTCCGGCTGGTCGCTGCCAGAAATCTGCTGGCCGAGCACCTCCTGGGATCCCGAGGCGTATCGCGTGCGATCACGGTGGTGACGCTGCACCAGCCGCAGCACCTCACGTCGAATGGCCCGGGTAGCGTAGGTGCTGAAGCGGAAGCCGCGGTCGAAGTCAAACTTGTCGACCGCCTTGATCATGCAACTGATCCCTTCGCTTAGGAGCTCGTCGAACGAATTCCTCTCGTCCGCAAACTGCTTGACGATTGAGATTACCAGCCGCACATTGGCGTGCACGATGCGGTTCCGGATATCCTCCGCGTTCGCCAGCAGTAGCTGCGTCTCCGCCAGCGTTTTTCGATTCGGCCGTCGAGGACGAATCGTTGCCCGCAGACCGTTGGCCCGATATTTCAGGTAGTTCATACGGCAGAAGAGCAAGCGTTCCTCCTCGGGGGAGAGGAGTGCGGCCGAGCAGAGGCGTTCCAAGTGGGCCGGCATTCGTGAGTTGACGGACGGAGCCGGGGCCTCGTCGCTGGCGAGTTTGGTCGCCGTTTCCATTCGGCTCGCTTGCCCTTCCCGATCCCACTTTTTGAAGATGGGGTTCGGGATGAACGAGATTTCAGTTCCGAGGATCTCCAGGGCCGCAGCGGAGGCTGCGGCGGCGGCTGGAGCGTTCGAATCCGCCGGGGCACTCCGGCCAGGGGCGGATCGGTTGGGCTTGGCGGCGACGATCATTTGGGCCTCTCCCGTCTGAGGCAGCTAGCCTCTCGGGATCGAACCGAATCGCTTCACGGAATGTAACGATTGGCATGGGGAATTTCGCGCAGTGCCGTGGGCTCCGAAATCCCCGGTCTGCGGGGCGAGGGAAGCGGCCGAGGACTGGAGTGGAAAGTCACCATCGATCGGCGGTCCGCGTTATCCAGCTCCGGTTTTCCCGGTTGCCGGAGTGAGGGGCTGTCGGCTCTCGGCGGCTTCAAAAATCCTGCGGCGGGGAGGTGTTCCATGGGCGGAAAGCCAGCATCCTGGGAGGTCGAGGTCTTCTTTGATGGGGATTGTCCCCTTTGCCGCAGGGAAATCGCCTGGGTGCAGGGACGGGACCGCGAGGGGAAGATTCGCTTTACGGACATTGCCGCCCCCAGCTTCGCGCCTGCCGCTTACGGGCTGACGCATCAGGAATTCATGGCGGAGATTCAGGGCCGGCTGCCGGACGGGGCTTGGTTGACCGGCGTGGAGGTGTTCCGGCGGATGTACGCTGCCATCGGCTTCGGTTGGATCGTCTCCGCAACCCGCTGGCCGATCGTCGCACCCATTCTCAACTGGGGCTACAAGGCGTTCGCGAAGAGGCGATTGGCCCTGACGGGCCGCTGCTCTCTGGAGGGTGCGGCCTGCCGACGCTGATCGCGGGCTGATGCCTTAACCTCTCCCGGTCGGCGACGAACGCAACGTCGAAGGTCGGCTCTGCTAGATCAGGTCGAAGTCGGCGACCAGTGGCAGGTGATCCGAGGCTCTTCGTGCCAGTCGCGAATGCGATCCGAAGCAGTTGCTGCAGGACAAGCGGCCGCGATAGAAGATGCGGTCCAGCGGCCTCAGGGGGCGAAAGGCGGGGAACGTCAGGATGTTTCCGCCGGCGGACTGGAGGCCTTCGCACTCCAAGACCCGACGCCCAAGATTGCCCCAGACATCGTTGAAGTCTCCGCCGAGCACCAGGGCCGTCGTTGAGCGAATGCCGGCGATCATACGGCTGGCCAGCAACCGCCGTAACTGAATGACCCGTTCGAATCCAGCGAGTCCCAGGTGCACGTTGAACAAGGCCAGGGTCCGCTGGTGCTCTTCCGTCGTAACGCGGCAATGAGCGGCCAGGGCCTGTCGACGTTTCTTGAACGGTATCGAGAGGTCGATGCTTTCGACGTCCGCGAGCGGAAACCGGCTGAGGATGGCATTGCCATAGTGGCCGCGCCGCAGTTTGACGTTGGCTTGGAAAGCCCGATGTTCCATCTGGAGAGCTTCGCCAAGCCAGTCGACTTGGCGATGGCCTTGCGATCGGGGTGCTCCTTCGTCCACCTCCTGCAGGAAGAGAATGTCCGGTTCGAGGGACCGCAGGGCTTCCGCGATGCGTTCCGGCCGATACCGCCGGTCCACGCCGCCGATTCCCTTGTGGATGTTGTAGGTAACGAGCCGGAATCGCATGATGCTTGACGAATGTGGGCAGTGGATCGATCCAGCCGGTCGGCGAACGTCGAGGTCGTGGCTGGAGTGGTCTTATTGTCCGGGTGCTTGTGGGGCCCGTCAATGGACGCGCGGATTCGCGGGTGCCGCCTGTCGTTTTCCGGAGGTCGTCAGCGGGGAAGCGTCCGCCAAGACGCACGCATCGGCCGGTCGCCGGATACTCGACGCTGAGTCAGGCGGCTACAATGTCGCAAGTCGCCCGGGTACCGGGTCCCGTCGGGCGGCTTGCCCAAGCCGTTGCCGCGACCCCTGTGGGCGGCCACGCGGCGGAACGAAACGGGATCCTCAGGAGATAGTCCATGTCGGTGAAACAGATCTTTGGTTGGCTGATGCTGGGAGTGTTTACCATGGTGGTGTCGGGACAGTTCGCGGAAGGTGCCGACAAGGCTGCGGCCTTGAGTTTCACCGTGAAGTCGCTGGACGGCAAGGAAGTGGATCTTTCCGAGTACCAGGGCAAGGTGCTGATGGTGGTCAATGTCGCCAGCAAGTGCGGACTGACGCCACAGTACAACGAATTGCAGGCCTTGCACAAGAAGTATGCCGAACAGGGGCTGGCCATCCTGGGATTCCCCTGCAACCAGTTCGGCAAGCAGGAACCGGGGAGTGCAACGGAGATTCGCGATTTCTGCACCAAGAACTATGGCGTCTCCTTCGATATGTTCGAGAAGATCGACGTCAATGGCGACGACGCGAATCCGTTCTACAAGCACCTGACGTCGCTGGACCTCAAGCCTGCCGGCAGCGGCAAGATCTCGTGGAACTTCGAGAAGTTCCTGATTGATCGTGAAGGCAACGTGGTCGCCCGGTTCTCGCCGCGAACCAGTCCGGACGACGCGGAAGTCGTGGCCGCCATCGAGAAGGCGCTGGGCAAGTAGCCGTTGGATAGGCTGGTCGACCGCGGGAACTCACCGAACGCGGCGCGGGTCCCATGACGCGCGCCGCGTTTTTCTTCAAGGCAAGGCGGGCGAGCGAGTCATGGCGGAAGCGGAAGTCCAAGCGAACTACCAGGCAGCGCTGGAGCAATATGGCCGCTGGGGAGTGGATGTCGAAGGGGCGCTTGCCAGCCTGCGGCGTTTCGCAATTTCGATCCATTGCTGGCAGGGCGATGACGTCGGTGGATTCGAATCCGGCTCCGAACCGATCGGCGGTGGTCTCGCGGTCACCGGCAACTATCCGGGCCGAGCCCGCAGTCCCGAGGAACTCCGCGAAGACTTCGCCTGGGCCCTGCGGTGCATTCCCGGCCGCCACCGATTCAGTCTTCACGCCAGTTACGCCGAGGCGACGGGGGGACGCGTGGATCGCGATGCCCTGGGGCCCGAGCATTTTCAGGGCTGGGTCGAGTGGGCTCGTGAACTGGGCGTCGGCCTAGACTTCAATTCCACCTACTTCGCGCACCCTTGGGCGGCAGATGGGATGACGCTAGCCCATCGCGACGCCGCGAAACGCGAATTCTGGATCGAGCACGGCCGGGCCTGCCGCCGCATCGCCGCGTCGATGGGCCAGTCCTTGGGCACGGCCTGCGTCCACAACGTCTGGATTCCGGACGGCTACAAGGACATTCCCGTCGATCGATTCTCTCCTCGCCAACGCCTGGCGGAGTCGCTCGACGCGATGTTCCGTGACGTGTATCCCGGGGAGCAATTGATCGATGCGGTGGAGAGTAAACTGTTCGGCATCGGCTCCGAAAGCTACGTGGTCGGATCGCACGAGTTCTACCTCGGCTACGCGATCACACGGAGCAAGTGGCTTTGCCTGGACGCGGGGCATTTCCATCCGACCGAGACGATTGCTGACAAGTTGTCGGCAGTGCTGCCGTGGGTGCCAGGGATTCTGCTGCACGTGAGTCGCGGCGTGCGTTGGGACAGCGATCATGTGGTGATTCTCTCCGATGAGCTGCGTGCGGTGGCCGAGGAGTGCGTACGCTCCGGGGCGGAGGACCGCGTTCGTATCGGACTCGATTTCTTCGACGCCAGCATCAACCGCCTGGCAGCCTGGATCATCGGGACTCGCAGCCTGCTAAAGGCCCTGCTGATTGCACTACTGCAACCGACGCAGCAGCTGCGTGAGGTCGAAGCGGCCGGTGACTTCACGTCGCGGCTGGCCCTGCTGGAGGAACTCAAGACCTTGCCTTTCGGCGCCGTGTGGGACTACCACTGCCTTGTCTCGGACGTGCCGGTCGGGTCCGCCTGGCTCGATCGTCTGCAGACCCATGAACGTGACGTGCTGCTGGCACGTGAGGCGAGGTGAGCTTGGTCGTTTCGACGTTGCTGCGCCTGACCGGAGTTTCGAAGTCGTATGGCGGCGTCCGCGCGCTGGACGAAATCGACTGGTCGATGGAGGCGGGCGAAGTGCACGCGCTCTGCGGAGAGAATGGAGCCGGCAAGTCGACGTTGATCAAGATCCTGGGCGGCGTGGTCAGTCCTGATGAAGGGACTATCACTTTCCTTGGCCGCGGTCTGGAAGGTGGCGATGTTGCCGCCGCGGAACGGGCGGGTATCGCCGTGATTCACCAGGAGTCGACGGCGTTTCCCGACCTGAATGCGGTGGACAATATCTTTGTCGGCCGCGAAGTGGGGGCGTGGGGCGGAGGCAACCTCGACTTCACTACCATGCGTCGCCGGGCCGAAGGCCTGCTGAGCCGACTCGGCGAGACGCTGGACCTGGCCTGCCCGTTGCGACAACTGCCGCTCGCTCAGCGTCAGATGGTAGCGATGGCGCGGGCCCTGGCATGCGACTGCAAGCTGCTCATCATGGACGAACCGACGGCGTCGCTTTCGGCCCGCGAGACGGAGGCGCTCTTCGCGCTCGTCCGTCGCCTCCGACAGGAAGGCGTCGGCATCCTTTACGTAAGCCATCGGCTGGATGAGATCTTTACGCTGGCCGATCGCATCACCGTTCTTCGGGATGGCCGCTGGATCGACACGAAACCCGCCCCGGCCTGGACGCGCGAGTCGTTGATCCAGTCGATGGTGGGACGCGTGGTCCAAGAGACGATCGACGTGAAGGGGACGTCGGCCGAGGACAGTCGGAAGCCGTTGCTTCGCGTGCGCGGGCTGACACGGGGCGGTGTGTTTGAGCAAGTGGATTTCGAGCTGCGAGCCGGCGAGATCCTGGGACTGGGGGGACTTGTGGGCGCGGGACGGTCCGAGGTGGCTCGCTGCCTATTCGGCATCGACCGCTACGATGCCGGGGAGGTATGGGTCCAGGAGGAACGGCTGCCGCGCGGCGACGTGGAAGCCAGTATCGCGGCGGGGATCGCCCTCGTGCCGGAGGACCGCCAGTCGGAAGGCCTCGTGCTGCCGCTCTCCATCCAGCATAACGTCTCGCTCGCCGTGCTTCGTCGACTCTGCCGCCGGCTGGGCATCGTTTCTTCGCGCGAGAAGCAGGTGGTCGGGGAGCAACTGGTTGACCTGGGCGTCAAGCATGCGGGAATGGAGGCCGCCGCCTCGACACTTTCGGGCGGCAACCAGCAGAAGCTGGTGCTCGGCAAGTGGCTGGCGACCGAGCCTCGCATCTTGATTCTGGACGAACCGACGCGCGGCGTCGACGTGGGTGCCAAGGCGCAGTTCCACCAGCTGATCCGGCAACTCGCAAGCCGGGGGCTGGCCGTGCTGCTGATCTCGTCCGACCTGCCGGAACTGCTGGCGCTCAGCGATCGCATCTTGGTCATGCGCGAGGGGCATGTCGTGACGGAATTGGGCCGTAGCGAGGCCACGCAGGAACGTGTGCTGGAGCTGGCGCTGCCGGATGGCCACGCACCTAACGGTCACGCATTCGCGGGAGCCTCGACGATCACGCACGCGCGGGAGGCACCACGATCGGGAATTGGGGGGCGGATCGGCTGGATGCTTGAAGCCGTCCGACGCCTGCCGCGCCGCGAGGCGAGCGTCCTGCTGCTGGTGGGCTTGTTGGCGTTGGCGGCGTCGCTGTTCGACCCGGGATTCCTGTCGCTCGCGAACCTGCGCGACATCCTGGTCCGCGCGGCGCCCACGGCGATCGTTTGCTGCGGAGTGATGCTGGTGGTCGTCACGGGGGAGATCGACATTTCGGTCGGCTCGCTTACCGCGCTGCTCGCGGCCTTCCTCGGCCTCGCCGTGTCCCGCGACCATGGCGGCTGGCCATGCTGGATCGCGCTGCCGCTGCTGCTCGCGGCGGGATCGCTGGTCGGCTGGTTGACGGGACTGCTGGTCACGGTGGGACGCGTGCCGTCGATCATGGCCACCCTGGGGCTGCTCACCGCGCTGCGCGGTACGACGACGCTGGTCATGCGCGGCGGTAACATCCAGGGACTGCCCGAGGGGCTGACGGCCTGGGCGAAGCACGGGCTCTTCGAGATTCCGTTGAGTGTCTGGGTGGCGGCGCTGGTGGTCGGCGCGACGGCATGGCTGATCCATCGCACGGCGCTGGGGCGTCGGCTGTATGCCCTGGGCAGCAGTCCCGAGTCGGCCGCCATGGCTGGACTGCCCGCAGGAAGGCTCAAGCGTTTCGCCTTCGCCTACACGGGATTCCTCGTCGCCCTCGCGACCATCGTGGAGATTCCGCGACTGCCGCAGATCGAAGCGGGGATCGGCAGCGAACTGGAACTGCTGGTCGTGACGTGCGTGGTTGTGGGCGGCGTTGCCATCCGCGGTGGCCGTGGCACGCTGACCGGCGTCATGCTGGCCGTGCTGTTGATGACCATGATACGACCGGTACTCACGTTCCTCGCCGTGGGCGAGTCCGGTGAGAAGTGGGCCAAGGCGATTCAAGGGCTGTTGATCCTTGTGGCCGTCGTGGCCGACAGTTGGATGACGCGACGCGATCCGCGAGGGACCGCCTGATGGCCGAGCCCAATCAATCCCGCTGGAGGGCATGGGGCCACGAACTGGTGCTCGGTGCGCTGCTGGCCGCGCTGCTGGGAGCGGCCGAATACCTCGTGCCCGGTTTCTGCGATGGCCCAAGCCAACTATTTCTCTCGCGGCACCTCTGGGAGTTCGCGTTGCTCGGCCTGGGCATGACGCTAATCATCCTGACTGGCGGCGTGGATCTGTCCGTGGGGTCGATCATGGGCCTGTGTGCCGTCGTATTCGGACTGGTGTTCCGCGCGACGCAGCGCACCGATGTGGCCTCGATCGCCTGCGTCCTAGCGGGCACGCTGGCAGGATCGCTTAACGGCTGGCTGATCGCCCGCTATCGCCTGCATCCGTTGATCGTGACGCTGGCGACGTTCGCGGCCTTCCGGGGCGTGGCCGAGGGGGTGAGCCAGGGCGAGGCCTACTCGCAGTTCGGCCCGGAGTTTTCGCGGTTGGCGCGCGGCCAGTGGTGGGGTGTGCCCTGGCCCGGCTATCTGTTCCTGCTGCTGGCGGCCTGCTGCGGATGGTGGCTGGCGATGACGCCGTCGGGCCGTTTCCTGCGAGCGATCGGCTACAACGACACGGCGGCCCGATTCGCCGGGATTCCGGTGGATCGACTGCGGCGGCGACTGTACGCTTTCTCCGGACTGCTGGCGGGAATCGCGACGGTCGTTTATGTTTCTCGCTTCGATACGGCCAAGGCCGATGCCGGCAAGGGCTTTGAACTGGATGTCATCACGGCCGTGGTCGTGGGCGGGACCAGCATCTTCGGCGGCCGAGGCAACCTGCTGGGCACGCTGCTCGGCCTGCTGCTGATCCACGAGGTGCGTCTGTTCGTAGGGCGGTACTGGGGCCATGAGGAACTGAAACCGATTGTCGTGGGCGGACTGCTGGTGGCTTCGATCCTCGCATCGAGGATCCTGGAACGCGGCGGGCGTGAACGCATTCGCGGAGAGAGATGAAAGGAACCTGTTGATGGCAGATTTGCGCCGGTGGTTGATTGGCTGGCAGATCGTGTTGGCCCTGTTCTGCGGATGTTCCAGCCAGCCCGGAGGCAGCCAGAGTCCGGCGCGGCCTGAGGGGGGCAAGGTCCGCATCGCGTTGCTGCCCAAGATCAAGGGCATCAGTTATTTTTCGTCGTGTTACCAGGGCGCGCAGCGGGCGGCGGCGGAGATGCCGAACGTGGAGCTGATCTACGACGGCCCGATCGATGGTGACCCCAAGAAACAGGCCGAGATGATCGAGCAGTGGATTGTCGAAAAGGTCGACGTCATCTGCGTCGCGCCCAACGCGCCGGATGTCGTTGCCAATGCCATGCGCGACGCCCGCGCCCAGGGCATTCATGTGATCACCTGGGACGCCGACGGTGTCGCCGATTCCCGCGAACTGTTCGTGAACCAAGCGACGCCCGAGTCCATCGCCAAGGGGATGGTAAACGCGATGGTCAAGGATGTGGGCGGGCCGGACGTGGCCGGGGACGTCGTGATTGTCAGTTCGGATGCGACCTCCGCCAACCAGAACTCCTGGATTGAGATCATGAAGCCGGCGCTGGAGGCGACGCGCCTGAAGCTGGTGACGATCAAGTATCCAGGCGAAAACGCCGGCAACGCTCTGGCCGACGCCCAGGATGTAATCAAGAAGTATCCCGACCTGAAGGGCATCTTCGGAATCAGTTCCGTGGCCTTTCCGGGCGCGGCCGAAGCGGTCGAACAGAGTGGCAAGACGGGGCAGGTCATGGTGACTGGCCTGTCCACGCCTGGTGACATGAAGCGATTTGTCCAATCGGGCACCGTCAAGTCGGTGGTGCTCTGGAACACGCTGGACCTCGGTTACCTGACCGTCAAGGTGGCGGAAGGGCTGGCCACGGGCAAGATCAAGCCCGGCGACAAGCAGGTGGATGGCGGCTCGCTCGGACCGCGGCCAATCGAAGGCGATCATGTGATGCTGGGTGACATTCTTGTGTTCACTCGCGAAAACATTGATCAGTACAACTTCTGACCGTACCCTGGAGCATCCAGCGAACAAGCGATCGGTCGTCGCCTGGGCTGGTTCGCACAGGGGAAGCGGCGTCCATGGCCTCGATTGCAGTCGCCCTACGAAACTCGCTCCGGGCCGTAATCGCCCCGCGCCGAGTTCGCGCGCGTCCGTCCGTTCGTCCTGCGTCAACGACCGATCGTCTCGCCTGCATGGCTCGTGGGAACATCGAGCTGCTGGAGGCCAGGACGCTGCTGGCATTGCTTGCCTGCCAGCCTTATCCAGCCCATGGTTCGGCGGGGATTCACCGCGCGGGCGCAGTCGCGGCGCTTCCCGCGCCGCTGGAGCCCCAGTATGCCATCCATCAGACGCCGCGCGTGCAGTTGGGCAACGCGCCGCTTGCGGGCACACCTGCCGATCTGGGAACCGACCAGGTCGAGCTGCTTTGGCAGACGCAGACGATTGGCACCGGGGAATCGGACCGCTTCCGCGTTCGTTTCCGCGCCGTGGGCGATACCGATTGGCAGTTGGCTGCGCTGAATCCGCCGCTGGTCATCGACTACCAGCCGGGAGACAGGACGATGTTCTCGGCCTCCATCGCGGGCCTGCGTTGGGATACAAGGTACGAATATGTAGTGGACCATTTTCGCGGCGAGGAACTGCTGCTCTCCTATGACGCGGAGTTTCGCACGCGGCTCGCCGCGGGGGACTCCACGCCGTTCACCTTCACGGCCTATGGCGACTCCTCCTGGCCTGCCACGACCAACTTGGCGTTCAAGGCGGTACAGCAGCGGATCCTGGAACTGGATCCGCGTTTCAACCTGCTGCTGGGGGACAATATTTATGAGTGGGGCACGCACGTCGATGCGGACTCGCGGTTTTCGCCGGCGCTGAACGAGCCCGCGACGGACTGGATCGCGGGGCATGTCGACTACTTCGCGATCGGAAACCACGATGGGCTGCTCAATCCCCATCAGGGACAGCCGTCGCGCGACAGCTATGCGGTCCCGGTACCCGTGGTTGGCGTCAACGCCTTCGCGGCTCCGACGGCACGAGAGTTTCCGGAGCATAACTATTCGTTCGACTACGGCGACGTGCACCTCGTCACCTACGATACCAACGCAGCCGACCTGCTGGACGAGTTCGAGTCGATGGAACGCATCGAGGCGATGCTGGACTATGTGAAGGCCGATCTGCGAGCGTCCGGCGCGCGGTGGAAGATCGTTTTCGCGCACCATCCGCTGGCGGGTACGGACAAGAATGTGCGCGAGGCGCTGGGGCCTTACTTCCAGAGTACACTGACGGCTCTGCGTGAAGCAGGTGCCGACCTGTTGCTCGTGGGAGACTCCCATACCTACTCGTGGTCGTTTCCCCTGCAGGGCTTCCAAGACGCGGACGGTAGCGGCACCCTTGAGCCCGCGGAGGTACTTCATGCGGGCGGGGATGCGTCGAGCTTCACGAAAGGCAGCGGTCTGGTGCAGGTCGTGTCGGGGGTCGGCGGCAGGAGTTTGCGGGCCGATCCCTACGAAGCGCCGTTCATCGCCGCGGCCTACAGCCTCGCGCCGCACAACCGTCCGCTGGAATACGGGTTCAGTCGGGTCGATGTCCGTCCCGACCGGTTGGTCGTCAGTTATGTGAGCGCCGCGACCGGACTGGTCGTGGGCGACCTGAACGGGAATGGAGTACGTGACGCGGGTGAGGACGGCTTCGGCCGTTTCGAGATCGTCATGCTCCCGGGCGACGTCGGTGGAAACGGCATGCTGGACGTCAGCGACATCGACCTCCTGTGCGCAGCGATACTCGCGGGGCAACAGCCGCGCGACTCCGACGTGGACGGCGATGGCCGCGTCACGCGGGCCGATCAACAGTTCCTCGTTGAACGAATTTTCGCAAGCGGTCCGGGCGACGCCAACCTGGACCGACTGGTGGATACGGCCGACCGGCTGCAGGTGTTCCAGGCGGGACAGTACGAGGGCGTGTCGGAGCGGGCGATCTCCTGGGCCGAGGGCGATTGGAACTGCGATGGTCGCTTCGATTCGGCTGACCTCGTGGCCATGTTCCAGTCCGGTCGGTACCAGGGGTAGAAGACCGCGCCAGAGCGAGAGGCAGGGCGGTCGCGCGAGTTGGTGTCAGGCGAGGGCCGGGTCACGCGATGACTGGGTGAATCACCTTGCCGTAGACGTCGGTGAGGCTTTCGTCGCGCCCCTGGTGGAAATAGGTGAGCCGTTCGTGGTCGAGTCCCATGAGGTGCAGGATGGTGGCATGGAGGTCGTGCACATGCGCTTTGTTAGCGACGGCTTCGAACCCGAACTCGTCGGTTTCTCCGTAGGCCGTGCCGCCGCGCACGCCGGCACCGGCCAGCCACATGCTGAATCCGTAGGGGTTGTGGTTGCGCCCCGGCGCATTCTCGCCTTCGCTGAATGGCATGCGGCCGAATTCGCCTCCCCAGACGACGAGGGTGGAATCGAGCAGCCCGCGCTGCTGGAGGTCTTCGAGCAGCGCGGCGATCGGCTGGTCGACCTCGGCGCCGTGGCGACCATGGTTCTTTTCGATGCTTTCGTGCGCGTCCCAGGTCTCCTCGAGGTGGCCACCGCCGGAGTAGAGCTGGATGAAGCGGACGCCGCGTTCGACGAGTCGCCGAGCGATCAGGCAGTTCCGGCCAAACTCATCGGTGGGCTGTTGGCCGACACCATACATCGCGAGCGTATCGGCCGACTCCTGCGAGAGGTCCACGGCTTCGGGCGTTTCCGATTGCATGCGGTACGCCAGCTCGTAGGTCGCGGCACGGGCCGCCAGTTCCTGGCCGCCGGGACGTTCCGCGAGGTGTTGGTCGTTTAGCTGGGCGAGCAGGTCAAGCTGGCGTCGCTGCGCGGTGCGGTCGAGATGGGATGGGCCGGCCAAGTCAAGGATGGGATTGCCCTCGGGGCGGAACAGCGTGCCCTGGAAGGTCGAGGGCATGAAGCCGCTGGACCAGTTGGGCTGGCCGCTGATCGGGCCGCCGCGTTTGTCGAGCATGACGACGAACCCGGGCAGGCTCTGGTTTTCGCTGCCCAGTCCATAGACGCACCAGCTGCCAAGACACGGTCGGCCGATCTGGATGCTGCCCGTGTTCATGCTGACGAGTGCCGAGCCATGCGCGTGGCTGTCGGTGTGGCAGGAGCGAATGACGGCCAGTTTGTCGGCGTGCTGGCGGACGCGCGGGAAGTAGTCCGAGATCAGCAGCCCGCTTTCGCCCCCAGGGCGAAAAGGTCGGAAGTTTTGTGTCAGGAATCCAACCTTGCGGCCCCCGGAGTTGATGTACTGCTTGTCGGCGGGCAGCGTCTTGCCCGCGTACTTCTCCAGTGTCGGCTTGTAGTCGAACGTGTCGACCTGGCTCGGTGCGCCGTTCATCATCAGGAAGATGCAACTGCGGGCCCGGGTGGGAACCTGCGGCGCGCGGGAGGCGAGGGGATTCGCACGCGCGCTGGGCTCCTCCGCGTGAAGATGGCGCGCGAAGAAACCATCGGCCTGCAGCAGCGAGGCCAGGGCCAGGCCGGCGAAGCCACCACCCATCTCCCAGAGGTACTCGCGCCGCGTCTGTCCGCAAGGATAGATCAGCGCGGGCTGGCGAAGGGGAGTGGACGATTGAACGTGCGGGCGTTTCATGACGATGCACCGGAGGAAGCGTTGGGTGACCAGGGGTTGTCACGGTGGGGACAGGGCCTGCGACCGCCTGGGAGTTGATCGCGTCAGTCGGTGTACAGGAACTCGTTGGTGTTCAGCAGCACATGGCAGAGCGAGGCGAGGGCCCGTCGCCGCGCGGTGGCGATCTCGCCGGGGTCTGTGTTGGCAGGAACCGTACTGCCGGCTGAAGCCGGGGCGGCTCCCGCGTTGCGCCGCGTGAAATGATCGAGCTGCTGCGCGAGGTGTGCGCAGGCGGCCCGCAGTTCCTCCGGGCGAGGTCGCCGCGCCAGGGCGGCCTTCCAGGCAAGCTCGGCCTGCTGTTCCAGGCCCACGCTTTCCTGCTCCAGGATCCGCGCCGCCATGCGCTCGCTCTGCTCATGCACGAACTCATTGTTCAGCATGGCCAAGGCCTGTGGCGCGACCGTCGTCACATCGCGCTGCGCGCAGGTCAAGGTCGTGTCGCTGAAATCGAACGCGGTCATCATGGGAAGCAGCCGCGATCGCTTGTTCACCATGTAGACGCTCCGTCGCCCCTGCTGGTCCGTGGGCGACTCCTGCCAGTCGCTTCCCTTCCTTGACAGCCCCTCCAGTGCCTCGTCGCTCATGCGGGGAAAGAAACTGGGGCCACCCATGCGCAGGTCGAGTGTCCCGCTGGCTGCCAGCAGGTTGTCACGCAGCGATTCGGCGTCCAGCCGCCGTCGTGGATAGTGCCACCAGGTTCGGTTGGCATAGTCCTCCTGTTCCAATCGCGCGTGCTGCGGATGCGTCGAAGCCTGGCGATAGGCGCGGGAGGTCATGATCAGGCGGTGAAGTCGCTTGACCTGCCACTCGCCCCGGATCAGTTCCTGGGCGAGCCAGTCGAGCAGTTCCGGGTGCGTCGGCGTGTCGCTCTTGCGGCCGAAATTGTTGGGCGTGCGGACGAGCGCCTCGCCAAAATGGTGCTGCCATAATCGGTTCACGAACACGCGAGCGGTCAGCGGATGGCGGGGGTCAAGAAGCCAGCGGGCGAATTGCAGGCGGCGGTGGGTCGTGCGGCTTCCGTCGGGGGGCGGCGCGAGCGGCTGGTCCAGGGATGGGATGGCCGACAGGAACCCCGGCGCCACCTCGTCGCCCGGCGAAAGACGCTGTCCCGCGTGCAGCAGGCGGATCGGCTCCGGTGCCGAACTGCGGTCGGTCCAGCCAAAGACGTCGTAGCCGAGTTCTTCCTTGGAGGGCCCGCCCAGGTTCGCCTGCCCCAGGTAACCGGCCCAGAAGAAACTCGCGATCCGGTAGTAGTCGCTCTGGCGAATCGGATCAAACTTATGGTCATGGCACCGCGCGCACTTCACGGTCATGCCAAGGAACGCCGACGTCGTCGTGTGCACGAAGTCTTCGAGTCGTTCGTAGCGGTAGTCCTCCGGATCGTTGGGCTCATCGTTCCATGTACCCGCCCGCAGCATCCCCGTGGCGATGACCGACGACTCGCTCCTCCACGGCACCTCGTCGCCGGCCAGTTGTTCCGTGACGAACCGGTCGTAAGGCATGTCCGCGTTCAGGCCTTCGATGACCCAGTCGCGATAACGCCAGATGTTCGGCTTGAACTGGTCCCGTTCATAGCCACAGGTGTCGGCATAGCGAACGAGGTCTAGCCAATAGCGGCCCCAGCGTTCTCCGTATCGGGGCGAGGCGAGCAGTTGGTCGACTAGGCGTTCGTAGGCGTCCGGCGATGGGTCGGCCGCAAAGGTCTCCAGTTGATCGAAGGTGGGAGCGATGCCCACGAGGTCGATCATCGCGCGACGCATCAGCACGCGGCGATCGGCGGGCGGCGCGAACGTTCGTTGATGAAGCTGCAGCGTCGCGAGAAGAAAGGCGTCAATCGGGTTGTCGCCAGGGTCGCGGGCGATCAGTTCGCGGTTGTTGAGGTCAGGAGGAGGCACGGGACGCAGCGGCTGCAACGACCACCAGTCGCGGCCCGCGCGATCTTCGGTCGTGCGTTCGTACGGATCCAGCACACGGCCGGCGGGCCAGACCGCGCCGGCCGCGACCCACGCACGCAGCACGGCCACTTCCTCGGCGGGAAGCGGCTGGGGGTCGCCCTGCGAAGAAGCCGGCATCTCCCCTGACTCCACTCGTTCCACCAGCAGACTGGGCGCGCCGGCAACCGCGCTGATCGCAGGTCCCGATCCTCCGCCCCTTCGCAGGCCCTCCGCGGTGCTCAGGTCGAGTCCCCCGCGAGCGTCCGCTCCTTGGTGGCACGCCAGGCATCGCCGCGTCAGCAGTGGACCGACCGACTGCTCGAAGTCAACGTCCGCGATCGCCGTACTGCTGGCGCAAAGAAGCAGGGCAACGATCAAGCCGTGAATGCACGGCAGGAGACGAGCACGACGAGCGGGTGGGAGCCGCGAAGGCGAGGTGCCTTGGTGGACGCGCTGCAGGCTGGTGCTGGTTCGCGAGCCGTCGCCCGTGGTGCGCCCGTGGAGCAGCGTTGCAAGTGAGCGAGCAGGAATCAACGCGTCGACAGCGCGCATCCTTCGGCCTTTCGACAGAGAAGTCATTCCTGGGACAGGAGGGTTGTGGGAGGGCGGGGGCGGGAGGCGTGGATCCTTGGGTCGAGGTTCCGCGCGCTATCGGCCGGGTGGGTGCGGCGAGACCTGGGTACCATCTGCACCATCCCAGGCCGGATGTTCACCCAGGAAAACGCCCCAGTGGACTTTTCACCGGAAATCACGATACCACGCCCCCCGGGCAGCAGGAAGCATTTTTCCGCACAGAGTTGCCCCGGGGATCTCCGCAACGCCCCGGGGATGTCGAGTAGATCCCCGGGACCACCAAGGGACCGTTGTGGAATCGGTTGCGGGGTGGTTACGCCCGCCGTCGGGGGGCCGTTATAACCTCGGAAGGGATGTGCATGGAGGGGGCCCAGGGAATGGCCCGCCCACGGACTTTTGCGGCTGGGGATCCGCCCCAGAGCGGCTCCGGGGATCTTTCACTGATTTTCGTGATCGCCAAGGTGGGATGTGGTTCCAAGCATCAATTGCGTTGGCCAGTTCGATGTGGCCGACGTGCGTACCGGTCAAAACCTGTATGAGGCCGACCGGGTCCAGACGTTTCGATGGCAGAAGGGACAGGCCCAGACCGATGTCCGTGAAGCCACCGGGTTTCTCTATGGCGTCTGCATGGACTTTGGACTCGCGGCCGAGGAAACCATTCGCGTCCACTGCGAATGCAAGCGATACGCCCAGGGCCGACTGTGCCCTCATGTCTGGGCCGCGATCCTTGAACTCGAGGAAGACGCCGCCTGGGAGCGCACGTACGCGCGGCTGAAGTGGACGCGCATTCGACGCATGGCGGACGACTCGATCTGGAATCCGTCCAAGGGCCGCGCGGGCAGCGCTAAGGCCTCGGTCGCGCCGAAACCTTTGGAGGCTCAACCGGCGGGGGAACGGGACGCAGGGGAACCGGACTGGCAGCGGGCTTTGCAACAGTTCGGTCGCGTGGTGCGTCAGGAGGTGAACGCCTGGCCGCTGATGGCGTCCCCCAAAGACCTGGTTGTGAGTCCGCCGCAGCAGTGGTACATCCTGTCGATTGACGAGCAGTTCGCGCACTTCGCGCTGCACTTGACGCTCTATCGCGGCAAGCCTGCGGCGGGATCCGCACCGCGCGTGTCGCCGTCCGCGGACGATCTGGCCGGGAACCACCCCCTCGTGAAATCCGGATCGCCGCCTGCCTTGCCCGCGCCCCGATCGTCGCCCACGCCGGAGTCCCCGCCCGAGAAACTGACGCGGCACACGCTGATGCCCGAAGAGGTCTCGCGACTTCCCGATGCCCGCGATCGCAAGATCCTCGCGCTGCTGGGAGCGCTTCGGGACTCGCAGGAGGGAGGCGTGGGTTCCTATGGTGGCTGGCAGCGCCGCGGCAGCTCGGAGTTCGACCTGCCGTCGGAGCTGTTCGAGGAGACCCTTCCGCTGCTCTCCGAGACCGGCCGTTTCGGCTGGGCCATGTCGGCCGAAAGTGTACTCGACTGCGTCAACCCGTTGACGTGGGAACCCGGCGAGCCGTGGCGGCTTCTGGTCCGCGTGCAACCGGTGTTCGACGACGCAGGCCTGGGTGGTGTGTTTGCCTATGAGGTAGAGCACCTGCTGGTTCGCGATGGCCAGGAGGCGGCGGTGCGCGACGTGGTGGCCACCGTGGAAGCAGGTCTTGTCGTCTTCCTGCATACGATCGCGCCCATCCGGCCGGAGGACGTGCGGCTGGTCCGGGCCCTGGCGCAGGTCAGCATGGAACTGCGGATTGCGCCGGAGGAACTGGATGGTTTCTTGGATCGCTACGCGGCCCTGCCTTCGGCGCCCGAGATCCAGTTTCATCCCAGCATGCGCGTCGCCGTGGTCGACGGACATCCCCAGGGAAAACTGATCGTGACGCCTTCGCGACAGGCGTACCCGCCGATGCTCAACTGCGACTTGAAGTTCCTCTACGCGGGCGTGGAGGTCAGCCCGGTGGAAGGCAGGGCATGGACGTGGGACGGCGCGAACCGACGCGTGCTGCGACGAAACGACCAAGCGGAATTGCAACTCGTCGGCGCGTTCCTCAAGTATCCGCTGGAGCAGGTTCGGCATCGGGAACCGACGGCTCCAGGCGACTTCCGCATCTCGCCTCGCGCCTTCCCTGCCATGGCAACCGAGTTGGCGAGGCAGGGCTGGCTGGTAGTCGCGGAAGGCCGTCGCCTGCGCATGGCAGCCTCAGAGTTTCCCGTTCACATTCATTCCAGCGGCGTCGACTGGTTCGACATCCACGCCGAGATCGACTTTGATGGCATGAAGGTGACGCTGCCCGCGCTCCTGGAGGCCATTCGCAACCGTCAGGATTTCGTCGTCCTGGGAGATGGTTCGCGCGGCATTTTACCGGAGCATTGGCTGCGGCGCTACGCGGGGCTTGCCGAACTGCTCCACGCTGCCAACGCGGGAAAGAAAGCCGGCAAGGGCAAGAAGCAAGAGCCGGAATTGCGCGTGCCCCGCAGCCAGGCGTTGCTGCTGGAGGCGTTGCTCGCCGAACATTCGCAGGTCGAGACCGATCGCGACTACCGGCGACTCATCGACCGCCTGCAGACGATCGACAAGATCGAACCGGAACCGGAGCCGAAGGGTTTCGAGGGGCAGTTGCGTCCGTACCAGCGTGAGGGGCTGGGGTGGTTCACCTTTCTCCGAGAAGCGGGATTCAACGGGTGCCTTGCCGATGACATGGGCCTGGGAAAGACCGTTCAAGGGCTCGCGCTGCTGCAGTCGCGACGCAACCGGCGACTCAAGAAGGGCGAGGAACGTCGTCCTTCGCTGGCGGTGGTCCCCAAGAGCCTGGTTTTCAACTGGCAGGAGGAAGCGTCTCGATTCGCACCGAAGCTTCGCGTCCTCAACTACACGGGAGCGAACCGGAAGGCTCTGATGGCGGGGATTTCTGGTGCCGATCTGGTCCTGACTACCTACGGAACGATGCGGCAGGACATCGAGACGCTGAAGGATCTGGAGTTCGACTATGTGATCCTGGATGAGTCACGGGCGATCAAGAACGCCGAGTCCCAGGCGGCTCGAGCCGTGCAGCTGCTGAAATCGTCGTATCGACTGGCCATGACCGGCACGCCGGTGGAAAATCATCTTGGGGAGTTATGGTCCCTGTTCCAGTTCCTCAATCCCGGCATGTTTCCCGACGTGGAGGTGTTTCGTCGCTGCCATGGCGCGACGGTGGACGCGGTGCAGTCGCTTGAGACGCTTGCCCGCGCACTGCGTCCCTTTCTGTTGCGGCGGACGAAGGAGCAGGTGCTGACGGACCTGCCGGAGAAGACCGAGAAGACGCTGTTCTGCGAAATGTCGAGCCGGCAGCAGCAACTCTACAACGAGCTGCGCGACCACTACCGACTGCAGCTTTCCAGCACGATCAAGGACGTGGGGCTGAATCGGGCGAAGATCCATGTGCTCGAGGCGCTGCTGCGACTTCGACAGGCCGCCTGTGATCCGCGGCTGCTGAACTCCAAGGAAAAGGGCGTGGGGATCAAGATCCAGACGCTGATGGAGCAGCTGGAGATGGTGCTGGAAGAAGGCCACAAGGCGTTGGTGTTCTCCCAGTTCACGTCGCTGCTCTCCCTCGTGCGCACGGAACTGGATAAGTCCCGGACGCCCTATGAATACCTGGACGGCAAGACGGCTCGACGCGGCGAGGTGGTGCAGCGCT
>CAZUJM010000005.1:65735-66060 GCA_964620405.1 uncultured Pirellulaceae bacterium
GATTCCAGACGGATCCTCGCTGTCGCGTGTTCCTGATCAGCCTGCAGGCCGGCGGACATGGCTTGAATCTGACGGCGGCCGACTATGTCTTCATCTTGGATCCCTGGTGGAATCCGGCCGTGGAGGCGCAGGCCGTGGATCGAGCGCATCGCCTGGGCCAGCAGAACCCCGTCATGGCGTACCGGATCATCTGCAAGGATACGGTCGAGGAGAAGATCCTCGAACTGCAGAAAAGCAAACGCGACCTGGCCGACGCCATCGTCGCGGAGAACGACAGCCTGTTACGGCAGCTGTCGTTGGAAGATCTGCAGATGCTGCTGGAGTA
>CAZUJM010000006.1:0-10425 GCA_964620405.1 uncultured Pirellulaceae bacterium
TACCGAGTCGTATGTCGAATCTGGTACTTCACGACACGATCCTCGCGGATACGTTCCCAGGTGGCGCCGGAATCACCAGCACGTGGACTCCGCGGGTCCGCCACCCGCGATTGCCACCGGATGCACCTAGTTCTTCACTACGCCTCGTTCCCTCACATCTGCGGGCTCAATTCGCCCAGCAATTGCGATGGTCCGGCGTGCACGAGATAACGCATGGATACCACATTGGAAAGCATCGGCAATTGCTTCGACCAGTCGGCCATCAGGTTCGCCAGCGGCTCATGGTCGCCCAGCGAATACGTTTCGCAGATCGTCTCGATATCCATCATCCGGATGGAGTGCACGAGGGACATGGCGAGCCGTTGTTCGGGACTGTAGACGGGCGTGTTCAGCAGTCGTGGGAGTCCCGCGACGTGTTCCTGCAAGGCGATCAGCTGGTAGGCAAGGGAACGCGGGTTGGTCTCGTCGGTCAGGATCAGGTCGAGCACCGGTGCGAGCTGCAGGTTGGCGAGGTAGCGCGAGCGGTAGGTCATCCGGCTGTCGGCGATCTCCAGCAGCGCCTCCAAGAGTTCCGAGGGAACGCGGTGCACGTCGATGATGCAGTTACCGACGATGAGCAGGATCTGCAACGATCGCTCCAGACGCCGGCCAAGTTCCAGGAACCGGTAGGCCTGGGTCCGCGTCATGCTTTCCGTGACGGTGCCACCGAAGGCGGCGAGGTTCATGATCAGGTGGTTGGTGTGCCGCAGAAGGGTGGAGAAGTCGCCGGCCTCGTCCTCACCCAGTTGGAAGTCGGAATTGATCGCGGTGAGGACGCGCCAGCTGTCGACCGAGATGCGGTCGCGGACGCGCGAGGCGGTGCGGTAGGCTTGGTCCACCAGCGACCGCAGGCTGCCCGACTGGTTGGGGTCGAACACCATCTGCGGCAGGACCTGTTCGATGGCCGGCAGTTGGTCGCGCATGCCTTCCAATGCGAACCCGGGTTCAATCTGTCCCTGCTCGGCCATGCAGCGCAGCAGGTAGTGGAGTTCGGGGAGACGGGTGGCGTCGTTTTCACTGCTGAGCCGCAGGGCAACGGTGCGCAGGAGGCGAGCTGCGGAGTCGACGCGTTCGATCTGCCGGCCAAGCCAGTACAGGTTGTCGGCGACGCGGCTGGGCAGGTCGGCGCGGCTGCGAACCAGCCGCAGTGTCTCGCCCCGCGGCGGCAGCAGCGAGACCGGTTCGACGGGCTCCTGCGAAAGGATCCAGGTATCCTTGCTGCCTTCGCCCATCAGCAGCGACGCTTCCAGCGACTCGGAGGCCGATGAGGTGCGAGCCAACGCTCCGTCCATGACGGTGTAGTCGTCGCCGTCGGCGACCAGGAACGCTCGCAGCGACACGAACGCCGACTTGAGTTCCTCGTCACGGTACAGGGGGACGGACGAGCGGGTCATCTTCTCCTGGGCGACGTAGGCGCTGGGGGCGCGCAGCAGTTCGTCCAGCAGCTGCTGGCGCGACATCTCACGCATCCATTTCGCCTGCTGGAAACCGAGCCCCCGTCGACGATAGGCGGGCTGGATGAACATGCGATCGAAGTGTTCCACCACGTAGGCCAGCGAGTCCTTTTCGCCGCACCACCATGTCGGCACGGCGGGCAGCTGCAGGGGTTCGCCGAGCAGGTGGCGACTGATGCGTGGCAGGAACGCCATCATGACCGGTGATTCGACCAGCCCGCTTCCCATCCCGTTGGCGATCGCGACGTTGCCATCGCGGGCGGACTGGAGGATTCCGGCGGCACCCAGGTCCGAATGGCCGTTCAGCTCCAGCGGATCGCACGATTCGCTGTTGGGCCGGCGCAGAATCACATCGACAGGCAGCAGTCCGCCGAGCGTCTTGAGCATCACTTCGCCGTTGCGCACCGTCAGGTCGCCGCCTTCGACCAGCGTGTATCCGAGGTAGCGAGCGAGATACGCGTCCTCGAAATAGTTCGGACTGTCCGCGCCCTGGCTCATGATGACGATTCGCGGGTTCTCGCGGTGGCGAGGCGCGAGCTGCTGCAGGGTGCGCTGGAGGGCCATGAAGTAGGGCGCGAGCCGCCGTACGTTGGACTGGCGAAAGATCGAGGGCAGGAGTCGCGAAGTGACGACGCGGTTCTCGAGCGCGAAGCCGGTGCCGGAAGGAGCTTCGGTGCGGTCGGCGAGCACATGCCAGGCGCCGTCGCTGCCGCGTGCCAGGTCGGCTGCGTAGGTGCAGAGGAATCGCCCGCCGAAGGGCTTGTACCCGTGGATGGCCGGCTGGAATCCCGGATGCTCGTGGAACACCTTCGCGGGAAGCACACCTTCCAGAAGCAACCGCTGCGGACCGTACAGGTCCTGCAAGACCAGTTCCAGCAACCGCACCCGCTGCCTGAGTCCGTCCGAGACCACCTGCCACTCGCGTTCGGCCAGCAGCAGCGGGATCGCGTCGAGTTCCCAGGGGCGGAGCTGCGCCTGGGGATCGCCATACGCGCTGTACGCGATGCCGTTCTCGTACACGAGTTGGCTGGCCTGTTCCCAGCGTCGAGCCAGCTCATCCTTTCCCAGGCGGTTCAGGTCGCCAAGAAATCGCACCCATGCCTCGCGAGGCACTCCGGGGCTGGCATACGCCTCGTCATGGACGCCCGCCACCGGCGCATACGCCGAGAAGATACCGGCCGCGCCGCCTTCACTTGGCGGGCCGGTCCACTGCGGCGATAGTTGCGGACGTGGCAGAGATTCGTCCATGGTGTCCTTCTCATCTTGCGATGCCACCTGAAGTCACGAAGACGCGCCGGCTCTCATCATACCATCGGGTGGATGGGCAGGAAGAAATGGGGGCAGGTCTCATTTCCTCGCCGGAAACGCAACCGGACCCCGTTTATTCCCAACGGGGCCTCCTCAGTTGCCGCGGCCGCGCCGCAGGTCCAGCGTGAACGGATAGTGCGGATTGGGTTCCTCGCGCGGCACGTTCATCGAACCGGCTGTATGCCCCATGCGGAAGAACCGGCAAGCTCGCCGACTCTCGGCTTCGTAAGCGTTCACTGGGAAGACGCTCGGATTCAAGCCGCCTGGATGACCCACGTGGTAGCGGCATCCGCCCAGGGATCGGCCTGACCACAGGTCCATCAGGTCGAACACCAGCGGCTCGTCCACGGGGATCGTGGGATGCAGGCAGCTGGGTGGTTGCCAGGCGCGATAACGAATGCCCGCCACGAACTCGCCCTCCGTGCCAGTCGGATGGAGTGGAACGCGGCGACCGTTGCAGGTCACTGCATGGCGCGAGTCGACCATGCCACGAACACGCACCTGCAGACGCTCGACCGACGAGTCCACGAACCGCGCCACGCCACCGCCCGCGGGTTCCTCGCCCAGCACATACCAGGGCTCCATGGCCTGTCGCAGTTCGATCTGGACGGAGTCGTAGGTCGCTTCACCGATCTTCGGGAACCGGAATTCGAAGTGGGCATGGAACCAGTTCGCATCCAGGGCGTACCCCGCCTCGCTCGTCTCCCGCAGCACTTCGGTGAAGTCCTGCCAGAGGAAGTGGGGCAGCATGAAGCGATCATGCAGTGTGGTGTTCCAGGATTGCAGCGGCGCGCGGTAGGGCTGTTCCCAGAAGCGGGCCACCAGCGCACGCATCAGCAGTTGCTGCGCGAGGCTCATGCGATAGTGGGGCGGCATCTCGAACGAGCGGAACTCGACGAGGCCCAGGCGACCGGACGCGGAGTCGGGCGAGAAGAGCTTGTCGATGCAGAACTCGGCGCGGTGCGTGTTGCCGGTGCCATCGACCAGCAGGTGGCGGAAGACACGGTCGACAAGCCACGGCGGCACCGAGCCTCCGTCGGGGATCTGCTCAAAGGCGATCTGCAGCTCATACACCGCATCGCGCCGTCCCTCGTCCACGCGCGGCGCCTGGCTGGTGGGCCCGACGAAGCGGCCGCTGAACAGGTACGACAGCGAGGGATGGTTGTGCCAGTAGCCCAGCAGGCTCCGCAGCAGGTCGGGCCGACGAAGGAACGGGCTGTCGGCCGGAGTGGGGCCACCGAGCACGATGTGGTTGCCTCCTCCCGTGCCCGTGTGCGTGCCGTCCAGTTCGAACTTCTCCGTTCCCAGTCGTGACTGCCGCGCGTCCGCGTACACGCCCTCGGTGATGTTCGTCAGTTCGTCCCAGCTGCCCGCCGGCTGCACGTTCACTTCGATCACGCCGGGATCGGGAGTGACCGAGAAGTGGCACAAGCGCGGATCGCCTGGCGGCAGGTAGCCTTCGATGACGACCGGCATCTCCAGCTCATGGGCGGTATCTTCGATCGAAGTGACCAGGTCGAGGTAGGCTTCGACGCGATCCAGCGGCGGCATGAACACATGCAGCCGGCCCTGGCGCGGTTCGGCGCAGATCGCGGTGCGCACCGTTCCCGCAGGTCCCGGCGGACCGCCGGTTCCGGATTCGGAGCGAGGATCGCTGACAAACCACTCGTCGTCGCCCGCCCCGTAGGAGGGTCCCTCGTAGGAGGATGGCCCGAACGATCCGGGGCCTCCTTGATTCGGCCGGCGCGGCGCGGTCCGGCCGGCTTCGCTGGTCGCCGCGCCCACCAGTTGCGGCGCCCACATCTCGCGGCGTCCTTCCGACTGCCAGCGGCGGTAGGCCATCTGATCGCGGATTCGGTCGGCCGGCGGCAGCGAGGATCGCTCGGCCATCGGATCCGGCGGGTAGAACTCGCCCTGCCGCGACGCGCCTTCGGCCCACGAGAGCGACTGCAGCGGCAACCGCAGGCCAAGCGGCGAATCGCCCGGCAGCAGGAACAGGCGATCCGTCCTCACCACCCAGGCGCTGGTCCGCCAGCCCGGCGAATCGCTCCACGAATCGAACTGGATCGGCAGCAGCGAACCAACGGCGTTGGTCAGGCCGCGCTGGAACACGCGCGCCAGCCGGCGCCGTTCCAGTTCGTCCTCCAGCTTGTTGTCACTCCAGTCCACGTTGTGCGGCAGCTGCTGCTCTTTCCAGAGGTAGTAGAGCGCGTCCTCATAGGCCGGCTGCACATAGGTGTCTTCCATGCCCAGGCGACCTGCGAGCGCCTGTAGGAATCGGTGCGCGTCGGCGGGCGTGTGCCCGTAGTCGACGTTGTCGTCCGCCAGCAGCGAAGTGTCCCGCCAGAGCGGCTGGCCATCTTTCCGCCAATAGCAGCGAAACGCCCAACGCGGCAGCGGCTCGCCGGGATACCACTTGCCTTGTCCCAGGTGCAGCAGACCGCCGGGCGCGAACCTGCGGCGCAGACGTAGCAGCAGGTCGTGTCCGAGTCGCCGCTTGTGCGGCCCCATCGCCGCCGTCCGCCACTCGTCGCCCTGCATGTCGTCGATCGAGACAAACGTGGGCTCGCCGCCCATGGTCAGTCGCACGTCCCGGGAGGCCAGTTGGCGATCCACCTCGTGTCCCAGCGCCTCGATCCGCGCCCACTGCTCTTCGCTGTAAGGCTTGGTGACCCGCGGCTCTTCCTGCACACGCGTGACCTGCATCGCGAACTGGAACTCGGTTTCGCACTGCTCCAGCGACCCCGAAATAGGCGCCGCCGATTGCGGGTTGGGCGTGCAGGCCAGCGGAATGTGGCCTTCGCCCGCGAGCAGGCCCGAAGTCGGGTCGAGGCCGATCCAGCCCGCGCCGGGCAGGTAGACCTCCGTCCACGCATGGAGGTCTGTGAAGTCCTCGGTGGCACCCGCCGGTCCGTCCAGCGGCTTCTCGTCCGGCTTCAGCTGGATCAGGTAGCCCGAAGTGAAACGGGCAGCGAAGCCAAGGTGCCGCAGGAGCTGCACGAGCACGAAGGCGGAATCGCGGCACGAACCGGTTCGCTTCGTCAGCGTCTCCTCGCACGTCTGGATCCCCGGTTCCATGCGAATGACGTAGCCCACGGCCTCGTGCAGCTGCTGGTTCAGGTCGACCAGGAAGTCGATCGTGCGACGCTTCGTGCGATCGACCTGGGTCAGGAACTGCACCAGCGCCGGCCCCGGCGTGTCGGGACGCAAATAGGACTCCAGCTCCTGGCGTATGTCCGCATCGTACGCGAAGGGATACTCGTTCGCCGCGGGTTCCAGGAAGAAGTCGAACGGATTGATGACGGTCATGTCCGCGATGAGGTCGACATCCACGCGAAACTCACGGACCTTGTTCGGAAAGACCAGGCGGGCGAGGTAGTTGCCGTGGGGATCCTGCTGCCAGTTGATGAAGTGGTCCTGGGGGGTGACCTGCAGGGAGTAGCTGAGCACGGGAGTCCGGGCGTGCGCGGCGGGACGCAGTCGCACCACCTGGGGCCCGAGATCAATGGGCCGGTCGTAGCGGTAGTGGGTCGAGTGGTGCAGGGCGACGCGGATACTCATGGATCTTTCTCACCGGAAACGCAGGGTCGTTCGTGTCGCGAAGTAAGAGACGGCGCCGATCGTCCTCCACGGCTCCGACAAACAACAAGGCCGCTCGCGCACGACCTCGCTGAACGCAATCCAACCAGCAACAAGCGTGTGCCGGGGCTCGGTGACAGATCCCCGGCACACACTCGTTGGCCAATCGCCTTGGCTTGGCTTACCCCTCGAAGCCCGCAGGCTCAGAATCCCAGTGCGGGTTCGGGTTTCGTGAAGAAGTCGGCATGGATCGCCTCGCCCAGTTTATTCAAACGGTTCTGGAAGTCGTCAACGAACTGGTGGATGCCCGCCTGCACGACATCTTCGATGCGAGCGTACTCCAGCTCCGATCGCAACCGACCCAAGGTCTGTTCGGACCGATAGCGGAACGTGCCCGCGTTGGTGCCGGCGATCTCGCGCAGCGATTCCTGCGCATAGATGAGACAGTGGTGGACGGAGCGAGGGAACTGGCGGTTGAGCAGCAGGAAGTCGGCCACCTTCACGGGGACGATCCTGCCGTGCTCGCGCCGGTACATTTCCAAGGCCGTCGCCGACTTCAGCAGCGCCGACCAACGCACGACATCCAGCGAGCTGCCGATGTCACTGGGGCTTGGCAGGAGCAGGAAATACTGCACGTCGACGATCCGCGACGTCTTGTCGGCGCGTTCCAGCAGTCGCCCGAGCCTCGCGAAGTGCCAGCTTTCGCCGTGCGACATGGTCGACTCGATGACGCCGGCCAGCGTGTGACCGGCGACCTTCACGCGGTCGCAGAACTCGTAGGGCTGCAGCAGCACCTCCTCCGGGTTCGCGGCGGCTGCCTTGACCATCAGGTAGAACTTGTTGAGCTGCTCCCACATCGACACGGTGATCGCTTCGCGAACCCCGCGCGCATTCTCCCGTGCCTTGGCCACGCAGGACAAGATGGAGTTCGGGTTCTGCTCGTCGAGCGCGAGGAATCGCAGCACGTTGTCGTGGCTGAACTCCCCGTAGCGTTCCTTGAACGTATCATGGTCGCCCGTGGTGTAGACGAGCGGCGCCCATTGCGCGCCGAGTTCATCGCCGCCACCGAGCGTCAGGTTTTGGTTGACGTCGATGAATCGCGCGACGTTTTCGGCACGCTCCACATAGCGACTCATCCAATAGATCGATTCGGCGACGCGACTCAGCATCCGACTCTCCCCTAGACGACGCTCATCTGAGCTTGTCGCTGAGACGATTCCCGCATCCACCCGCGTCGCAGCACCCAGGTGTCCTTGCTGCCACCGCCCTGTGAAGAATTCACCACCATCGATCCCTCGCGGAGTGCCACTCGTGTCAAGCCACCCGGCATCACATAGATTTCTTTGCCACATAGTACGAAGGGTCGCAGGTCGACATGCCGCGGGCAGATCCGGTCTCCGACCAGCGTCGGAATCGTGGAGAGCTGCAGCATGGGCTGCGCGATGAAGTTCCTGGGGTTATCGTGAATCAAGTCCGCACACGCCGCCCGTTCGGCTTGCGATGCCATCGGGCCCATCAGGATGCCGTAACCACCCGACTCGTTCGTCGGCTTGACCACCAGCTTGTCGAGATTCGCCAGCACGTGTTGCCGCTGCTGGGGATCGGAACAGACATAGGTGGGCACGTTCTGCAGGATCGGATCCTCCTTGAGGTAGTACCGGATCATGTCCGGCACGTAGGCGTAGACCGCCTTGTCGTCCGCCACTCCCGTGCCCGGCGCGTTCGCCAGGGTCACGCGGCCCGCCAGGTAGACCTCCAGCAAGCCGGGCACTCCCAAGGCCGAATCCGCGCGGAAGGCCTTCGGGTCCAAGAAGTCGTCGTCGATCCGGCGGTAGATCACGTCGACGCGCTGCAGCCCGTGCGTCGTCCGCATGTGCACGTATCCGTTGTGCACGACGAGATCCGAGCCCTGTACCAGTTCGATGCCCATCTGCTGGGCCAGGTAGGTGTGTTCGAAGTAGGCCGAGTTGTACATTCCTGGCGTGAGCAGCACCGCCCGGGGCTGGCTTGCCGAAGCCGGGGCGCAGGAGAGCAACGTGTCGAGCAGCCGTTCCGGATAGTCCTCCACCGGTTCCACGGCCATGCCGTCGAACACCTGCGGGAACGTCCGCTTCATCATCTCGCGATTCTCCAGCACGTACGACACGCCGGAAGGACAGCGGAGATTGTCCTCCAGCACGTAGATCGTGCCGTCCTTGTCACGCACCAAGTCCACGCCGCTGATATGGCACCAGGAGCCTTCCGGCGGTCGGAAGCCCTTCATCTGGGGCCGTAGCGTCTTGGAGGTTTCGATCAACTCGGCAGGGACCGCCCCGTCCTTGACGATCTGCTGCTCGTTGTACACATCGCCGATGAACAGGTTGAGTGCCTGCACGCGCTGGCGAAGTCCTCGCTCCACCATCGACCACTCGTCGGCGTCGATGATGCGAGGCAACAGGTCGAAGGGCCAGATCTTCTCGGTGCCGTCCTGGTGGCCGTAGACGGTGAACGTGATGCCGAGGTTGAAGAGATTCGTCTCGGCTGCCTGCTGGTACTGGCACAGGGCGGCCTCGGGGATTCGCTCCAGCCGATTCACAAAGTTCGCGCTGGCCGGCCGGGGGTCGCCCCGGTCATCAAACATCTCATCGTAAGCCGCTCCCTGCTGCACATAGCCCGCGGTCTTCATCTCGCGCCTCTTTCCAGGGCCCACGGTGCATGGGCCCGGCTGGGACGGATCGAACTCGCTTCCGTGTCCCGGCATTCCGCCGCGACGCGATCCAGTGCCTGAGCCACTGCCTGAGGTGGCCACCGGAAGCCGCTCGATCGTCTTGCTTGCGTCCCGCACGCGTCCGTGCGTACGCTTTGCCTAATCGGCTATGTTCCCTTCGGCAAATTCCATGCCGGGGTTTAGAGCAGCCTGGGAAGGAGGCAGATTCCAGCCGAATTAGGCCCGGATTACGAGGTGAACGCTCGAATCGACGAAAGCAGCCTGCT
The DNA here is from genome assembly GCA_964620405.1 of uncultured Pirellulaceae bacterium. Taxonomy (GTDB): domain Bacteria; phylum Planctomycetota; class Planctomycetia; order Pirellulales; family Pirellulaceae; genus CAZUJM01. The sequence continues at coordinate 9,354 of CAZUJM010000006.1, forward strand.
TAGGAATTGGGCATCCCTGCTAAGAGAAGCAACGATGGCATGGAAGCAGGCCGCAGGACACTCGCTGGTGGGGAAGCACCCATCGCGGTCTCGCTTTTCAACTCGAGCGGGGGAGTTGGTTTACCACGAAGAGCACGGAGAGCACGGAGAGCACGGAGCAGCGCGGGAGGGCCCGGAGGCGCATGGGACTGCCAGCGCACAAAAAAGCCGCCCTGCATCCGAAGATCCAGGGCGGCTTTGATGTCATGCTTTACGCGCGGCACGTTCCCACAGGACGTGCGGCTTCTACGGTCGGCGCGCCTCGAACTGGGCGTTCAAGACCTTCGTCACCAGATCACGCGATTCGGCGAAGTGGGCTCGCGTGGCATCGTCCATCTGCACGGCCTGGTTCTCCAGCACCGCTTGCAGGCGGCTGTCGAGTTCCTTGAGGTGGGTGCGGGCCAGGCTGCGTGCGTCGGCCGGGTATTCGCCACCGCCGCCGAGCAGGACCACGAAGCTCGCGAGCTGTGATCCGCCGGAACCGGAGCCCAGCATCATCTGGCACAGCCGTCGCAGGTGGTCGCGCTGCAGGTTGCGGCGGACCAGCGACACCTGCACTTTCTCCGCCTTGCCGTCCTTCGGCAGCTCGCTCCAGACTCCGTCATTCAGCGTCCGGAACAGCTCCGCGATCGTCAGCGGCTTGTCCTCCGGCTTCACCATCAGCTGCTGGTTCTCCAGCCGCGAGAGGACCGAGGCGTCGAAGCAGTGGCCCAGGACGACCTGCTGGATCCGCAGGATCCGATCGTTGATGTTGTAGTCGACGCTCCCGGCCATGCCGAGCGAGTCGCTGCCCCAATGGTACCAGTATTCGGTGGTCAGCCGCCGCAAGAGAGCCGGCGAGAACTGGAACGACTTGTCGGAGAGGATTTCGCCGACCAGGAAGTTCAAGGCTTCACGCTGCTTCTCACCAGCGATGGGCGTCACCGGATCGCGACTCTTCTCGCCGCCCTTGAAGTCGCGCGAGAAGTTTTGTCCGCCGATGTAGGGCGTGGCCAGGGCGGCCGCGTTACCGTACTGCGAGCGCAGCACCGAG
>CAZUJM010000006.1:10435-27456 GCA_964620405.1 uncultured Pirellulaceae bacterium
GCACGTCGCAACCGCGCCCACGACTCGCCGTCCCGCACCACCGTCGCATCCAGCGTCTGCAGCAGCTCCCCGGCGAGGGCGATGCGATCCTTCCCATAACGCAGCGGGTCGTTACCCAGGTCGTAAGCGTTGACCAGCGGATCGTTGCTCAGGGACAGATCCTCGTCCGTGCCGTAGGCCAGGTCCGACTCCGGCGAGCGCGAGGCGATCCGCTTCAGCTCCGCCTGCTCATCCCCCTGGATCGGGCTGTAGCAATACTCGCTGGCCCAGTAGTCGTACGGGCCGATCGTGGTCGTGGCGTAGTCACCCTGCTTCTGTCCCTTGCGAGCGACATTCAGCGGGTTGTAGTCCATCACGCTGCCGACCATGCCCTTGGTGCGGGTCAGGTCGGTGTTGTTCAGGTCCTCCAGCGACAGCATCGTGCTGGCGCGGAAGTTATGCCGAAGTCCGAGCGAATGGCCGACTTCGTGCATGACGACTTCCTTGATCGCCTGGCCGATCAGTTCTTCCGGCAGTTTGGCTTCGACCGGTTTGTCGCCCGCCGGCTTGTCTTCCGACGCGAGTCCGCCCGCAGGTTGTTCGCCCGTCTGGAGGGCGGCCGCTTCGATGGCTCGCGCGGCCAGGGCCATGGCGGCCAGCGAGTATTCCTGACTGCGTGCCGCGGCGTATTCGCAGGCCATGTGATTGCAGGATGTCAGGCGCTGGGCCAGGAGCATCTGCAGCGGGCTGCGGTCGGCCGGCACCCATTGCGGCGGTACGAGGCCGGTCGTCGGGTCGGCGGCATGCGGCAGACGGACGTTGGAGCCGAAGCCCTGGCGAGCGGCCAGGATCGGACTGATCACTTCACCCACCCGCAACACCGAAGGCCCGGCAGGTTCGCCCGATCCCTGGGATACCGGCGGCTGGCCCACCTCCAACGCATATTCCGACTTCCACGCGCGAATCCAACTGGCGTCGAAGATCACGTCGCCGTCGATGATTTCGCCCGTGATCGGATCGGCTCGCAGCCCCGACATGGCATACGTGCGGGGCGTGGCGATCCAGCGGAACGTGCAGTAGTTGATGTCCTCCGGGTCGAATTCGTCCTGTTCGTTCTGCCAGCGCACCCCAATCGCGTTGCGGAAGCCGATCTTCTCGAACGCCTTGTTCCACTCCAGGATGCCGTCCTCGACGTACGGCCGGTATTCGTGCGGCACCGTGTTCTCGACCCACCACACGATCTGCTTCTTGGGCGGCGAGAGGGCCATCTGCGGATTGGCCTTCTCCAGCCTCCAGCGATTGATTCGCCGCACGAACGTCGTATCCGGATTGCTCGAACTGAAATCCTTGGTCGCGCTGATGAAATGACCGACGCGCTGGTCGGCGAACCGGGGCCTGTATCCGGGCTCGGGCCGCTTCGCCAGGCTGTAGTGCACCACCACGGTCACCCCCCGGCCGTCGACGACGCCTTCGTCGCCAAAACTGGCCCCGCGACCTCCGCCGAACGGAATTCCGAACGTGGCCTCCACCTCCAGTTCGACGTTGTTCTCAAACGCCTTGACCTTGTGCCAGCGACTGCGATTACGATCCATGGGGCCGAGGCCCAGGCCCGCGAAGTCGTTGAGGAAGATGTTGGAGAAGTCGATCAGCACACCTTGGCTGCCTGGATTGATCGTGACGATCGGCAGGGCCAGCAGGACGGAGTCGGAGTAGTTCTGTTCGACCGCCTTGGCCAGCGGGCTGCCCGGAGGCGCCTCGTAGTAGATATTGCGCCGCACCAGTTGCACCTTGTCGCCCACGCGGCGGAACGACAGGATCCATTCATCGCCGAAGTTCAGGGGAACGCCGGCCGAGGCCATGCCGCGAGCGATGGCGATGGGAGCCAGATACATCTGGTTGAACTGCCCCGGCTTGATCTCCGCGAACAGATGGTCTTCATCTTGGTAGAGCGTGAACAGACCGTCGTACTTCTTGGCGTCCTTCACGACTTCGCCGAAGTCGCGGAACTTCTGTTCGGGACGACCCGGGCCGGGCCGTCCTGCCGGAGTCGGTTCACCGGGGCCTTGAGCGGACAGCGGGTCGATGCTGCCGGCCAGCAGGCCCAGCAGCGTGGCCAGGTGGACAGTCCGCCGCCAGCGACTCGCCAGCCGGGTCGCCTTTCTGGGCTGGCCCTGCATGCGAGTCGCCGCGTGCTCGCCGCTTCCCCGATCCTCTCGCGCCGCTTCCAACCAGCCTTCGATTCGATTCCACATGCTCATGAGTGCCTCGGTTGTTTTCTCGTTTTCCCCATCCCTGCAGGCTTCGCGCCGCCCGTGTTGGTAACGCGGGTCTCCCAGGAAGATTATAGCGGCTAGAAAATGCGAGGAGCAATTTCGCGAGCTTCCCGCCCCTGCCCGCTGGGGAGTCCCGATGGGTCCCGATGTTCCCGCCCGTGGAAACCCCGTGGATGCGTCCCGATGGAAATGGGGACTGGCATAATCGGGTCAGGTCTCCCTTCCGGAAACGCGACCTGCCTCATTCGCGGTGCTGGTCGCGCCAGTCCCAGGGCGGGAGAGCATCCGCGCGGGCCCAAAGGCCTCGGCCTTCCCGGCGTGCCTGGGCTTGGAACTGGGCGAGTTCCAGCGAATTGTCCCAGCGGTCGAAGTGCCAGGCGTAACCGCCCGCCACCAGTTCGCCATTCACCCAGCGGTCGCGCAGGTAGACATCGGCCAGCCAGCGACCATGTCGGTCGCGACCGAAGACGACGGCCTGTACCGACTGGCCGCCACAGAGCCGCCGCAACTGGTCGCGGGCTTCCAAGCCGAACGGCTGCGCGAACTCCGGCGCGTCGATGCCGACCAGGCGGATACGCTCCAGGGACGGGCCAACACGAAGTTCCAGCGAATCGCCGTCCGCGACGCGTTCGACCACGCCCGCCAGGATCCGCTCGCCCTGCCCTTGCGGCGCACTGCCCGGCAACGCCTCCGGACGGCTTGAGTCGACTGGATCGCCTGGCCCACCGGGGCCGCTCCAGGGCCAGTGGAACTCCCGGCGCAGAAAACCACCGTGGTAGCCATACGCGAGGATGACCACGAAAAAGACAATCGCAAGCGGGTTCAGACGATTCCTGCGTCCCATGGCGAATGCGATTTTGTCACACGCGTCGCGCCGCGAACAGGCCTTGGTGGTCGGAGCGTGGGCGTCCTCGCCCGCATCGACCGCACGCAACCATTGCAGGGTTTGGCCATTGCGGCGGTCTGGTGCGGCCGTTACGGCCGCGCTCCGGTGTGCCTTGGTTGACGCTATGTCACGCGGTTGTTACCGTCGTCGTTTCCTCTTATTCAGGAGCCCTTCCGTGTCGCAACCCATCGAGACTCGCGTCCTGCATACACCGGCCGAAGAAGCGTGGCGGTTCCTGCCCGAGGGGCCCTACCGTTGTGAGGACGGTCGCCTCTCGTGGGTGGCCATCCAGCATGGGCCTGCGGCCACCACCGGCTCCCTGCACCTGCTCTCACGCTCCGCAACCGCCACGCAGGACCAGTGTTTTCCGCTGCCAGGCCGGCCTGGGTTCGCCTTCCCCACCACCGATCCGCGGCGTTTCGTCGTTGGGCTGGAACGCGCGGTCGTGCTGTTCAACACGCAGGATGGCACCCTGGAGACGCTCTGCGATGGCATTGATTCGTCCGTCGAGCAGACGATCATCAATGACGGCGTGGTCTTCGATGGGCATCTGGTGTTCGGCTGCAAGGACTTGAAGTTCGCCGAGAAGAAGGCCGGACTCTACCTGCTGCGTCGCGGAGAACGCCGGGCTGTGCTGCTCGACCAGAACCAGATCTGCTCGAACGGCAAGGCGGTGGTGCCGGAGGGCGATGGCCGTTATACGCTCTACGATATCGACTCGCCCAGCAAGCAGGTCCTGGCTTGGAAGCTGGATGTGCCGGCGGGTCGCCTGTCGTCGCCGCGCGTCGTGGTCGACATGACGGCGGGGCCCGTGTTTCCCGACGGCATGATCCTCACGCCCGATGGTCGCAGCGTCATCATCGCGTTCTACGACCCGCGTGACGTGGAGCAGGGCGAGGCGCGGCAGTATTCGCTGGCGACGGGCGAGGTGGAGCAGGTCTGGACCTGCCCGCAATCGCCGCGGGTCACCTGTCCGCAACTGGTCAGCCACGAGGGCCGCGTCGAACTGCTGCTCACCACCGCCGATGAAGGCATGGCGCCGGAACTGCGGGCGCGCTGCCCCAACGCGGGTTGCCTCTTCGTCGGGCCGACGAGCTTCACGACGCTCAACGACGGTCCGGCGTTTCCTCTCTGACGGAACCGCCGTCCTGATGCCGCGCGCGGAATGCGACCGCACTTCGCGGCCGCCGTTCGCCCGTTCCAGCCGCATCCTCTCCGTCGCGCTGCTTACAGAATCTCCACCACCAGCGCCGTGGCGTTGTCGCGTCCCGACTCCTCCACTGCGGTCTGGACGAGCCGCTGCGCGGGCGTGCGGGTGTCGTTGGCCGCAGGCTCCGACCGGACCAGCTCTTCGATGCCGCGGTCCCAAATCCCCTCGACGACGCCATCGGTGAGCAGCACGAGTCGGTCGCCTCGCTGGCAGGGCAGCGTCCCGATCTGTGGGTGGATGAACTGGTTGCCCGCGCCCAAGGCCTGGGCCAGCACATTCTTGCGCGGATGCATCCGCGCCTCGCGCTCGTTCAACTCACCCTTGCGGCGCAGCCAGCCGACATGCGTATGGTCCTCGGTAATCTGCCGCATCCCTCCCTCCCGGGGCAGGTGGTAGATGCGGCTGTCGCCGATGTGCGCGAAGTAGATGGAGCCGTGCGCATACCAGACCAGGCTCAGCGTCGCGCCCATGTTGCGGCCCTCGGCGTAGCTGATGCCGAGCGTGGTCAGCTGGCAATGGATGCCCAGGAAGAGAAGCTGGAAGATCTCCTCGAAGCATGCTCGGTAGTTGCTCGGGTTGGACGCGAAGCGGCGCGGCACGAGGCGGGTGATGTTGTCAATCGCGAAACGACTGGCGAACTCGCCCGACTTCTCGCCCCCCATGCCATCGCTGACCGCGAACACGAAGTCCATGCCGTTGAGTTTGATTTCGCCGGTGCGACCCAGGTAGTGCAGCTCCATCGAGTCGAACGTGATGGATAGCAGCGAATCTTCGTTGTTGGGCCGGAAGCGTCCCACGTCGGTGGCGCCGGACCAGCGGATGGCCTGCGGCTGCTCGGACGTCGAAGGTTCGGAGCTTTCGCCGAGCAGTCGCTGGGCGTCCTCTGGGTCGAGGATCGTGGCGAATTCAAAGTCGATGATGCAGAAGCGGCCGTCCTGCGCGCGATAGGTGATGTTGCGAAGGAACGGATCCTCGTGGCGGACGCCAAACGTCTCCAACTCCGCGAACAACTCCTTGATCCGCGACTCACTCATCTGGTCCACGCGTTGGCCGCAGCTCGTGGTAACGATGCTGAGCGTCTCGGGGTCGCAGCTGAGCAGCCGCGGGACAAAGTCGCATCCCTTCTTCTCGAGGTAACGCAGCACCTTGACCTCGGTCTCGAATCGCGTCCCCGCATCGGCCGCGCGAAAGGTCTTGTGGACGCTGCCGTCATAGCCGATGCGGACCAGGGCCCGTGCTGTGTTCTTGGCTTCGTACATCGTTCACCGCCTAACGAAAAAACGCCGCCCGGCCATGCGGGGCGGCGTTTGATGGATCGAGGCCCGGCAGGTGAACTTCGATGTTCAAGCCTGCCCGGTTACTAGGCTTACGCAGCCGCGTCGCAGAAGCATGGCTGCTACTGGACCGACTTGATCGTCTTGAGGATCCGCGACACGATCTTGTAGGGATCGGCCTGGGAGTTCGGACGACGGTCTTCCAGGTAGCCCTTGTAGTCGTTGTTCACGAAGCTGTGCGGAATGCGGATCGACGCTCCGCGATTCGCCACGCCGTAGTTGAACTTGTCGATCGACTGCGTTTCGTGCAGGCCGGTCAGGCGGAGGTGGTTATCCGGGCCGTACGCGGCGATGTGCTCGTCACGGTACTTCTCGAACGCGCCCATGAGCTTCTCGAAGTACGCCTTGCCGCCGGTCTCGCGGAGCATCTTGGTCGAGAAGTTGGTGTGCATGCCCGAGCCGTTCCAGTCGCCGCGAATCGGCTTGCAGTGGAACTCGACGTCCACGCCGTACTTCTCGCACAGGCGGACCAGCAGGTAGCGGGCGACCCACAGGTCGTCACACACCTTCTTGGAGCCCTTGCCGAAGATCTGGAATTCCCACTGGCCCTTGGCCACCTCGGCGTTGATACCTTCCAGTTCAATGCCCGCATCGAGCGTGATGTCGATGTGCTCTTCGGCGATCTCGCGAGCCGTGCACCCGACGTTCTTGTAGCCGATGCCCGTGTAGTACGGTCCCTGCGGTCCCGGGAAACCATCCTCGGGGAAGCCCAACGGGCGGCCGTCCTTGTAGAAGAAGTACTCCTGCTCGAACCCGATCCACAGGTCCGCGTCCTCTTCCACGGTGGCTCGGAAGTTCGACGAGTGGGGAGACCCATCCGGCAGCAGGACTTCGCACATCACGAGGAAGCCGTTCTTGCGGCTGCTGTCCGGGTAGAGCGCCACGGGCTTCAGCACGCAGTCGGAGCTGCGGCCCTCGGCCTGCTGGGTGGAACTGCCATCGAAGCCCCAGAGGGCGCAATCCGCGACGGACGCAGGTGCCTTGCCTACGACCTTGGTCTTGCTGCGGAGGTTCGGCTCGGGGAGGTAACCATCGAGCCAGATGTACTCGAGCTTGTAGCTGGATGCGGACGACATGCTAACACTTCTTCCGTACAAAGGGGATTGAATTAGTCCCTGCGCAGGCGCAGACCGACTCAGACCGCACCCAAGGGACCATAATTAACCGGCGTTCCACGCTCGGAAATCCGCCTTTTCCGTGGTGTCGCACGACACCTCCTGAAACGCCGCAAATTAACTTAGCCGCCTCGGAAGGCCCGCGAAAGACGCCCGCCGAGAAAATTCTGGGGGGACCTTGCGTAAATCGCGGAGGCGGCGTGACTTCCGCAATGCGTTCACGCGGTGTAATTGGCACCTTCGAGAGCCGTTTCGATGGAGCCAGCGACCCGTGAGCGACTGCAAGGCTGCGGCGGCTCGCGTGCTCAGAAGGTCGTCCGGGGCAGTCGAGCCCGGCCGTCGCCGCCAGCTTCCGCTGCGACCGCCTCCGCGATCGCCTAGTCCTCATCTCCGACCGTCTCGAACGATGCGCTCCCGTCCTCCGACGGTGTGGAGGGGCGCGGCTGTTCGTTGAGCCTCTGGGCCTGGAGCTTCGCCCGCAGCGTCGTGCGGGAGATGCCCAGGCGCCGACTGGCCTCCACCTGGTTCCCGCTGACCGCCTTGAGCACCTCGTCGAGGACCATGCGATCGACCAGGTAGATCACCTTGCGATAGATGTCCTCGTCGCCCGTCTGCAGCAGGCCCCGCAGGAAGGTGAGCAACGGACGATGTTCGACAGTGGGTGCGTCGCGTTGCGTGGCGAACTGAATGCCGGCCGCCACATTCGGAGGCAGTGTATCGGGGGTGAGAACGTCGGTGGCGGCATGCACCAGCGCGTAACGAACGGCGCCCTGCAGTTCGCGGACGTTTCCCGGCCAGAGATACCGCTGCATCCATTTGAGCGTCTCGTCCGACACCTGCCGCACGCGACGCCCCGTCTCGTCGGCGTACAACCGGATGAAATGTTCCACCAGCAGCGGAAGGTCATCCAGTCGATCGCGGAGTGTGGGCAACTGGATGGAGAAGCTCTTGAGGCGGAAGTAGAGATCGCGGCGAAAGCGGCCCGAGTCCACGAGCTCCTCGAGGTTCTGGTTGGTCGCTGCGATCACCCGCACATCGCAGGACACCAACTCGTCACTCCCCGGCCGCTCGAAACGCTGCTCCTGCAGCAGTCGCAGCAGGCGCGCCTGGGTGGAGGGACGCAAGTCGCCAATCTCATCGAAGAACAGGGTCCCGCCGGAAGACAGTGAGGCGCGGCCCACGCGCGGCCGGCCTTCGCCCGGTCCAGAGCCGGCGGCATCGCCGAACAGTTCCGATTCCAGGGCCGACTCGGAGGCAACTCCGCAGTGTACGATGGTGAACGGTCGCTCCCGTCGACGACTGTGCCGATAGATCGCCTGCGCCACCATCTCCTTGCCGGTGCCGGTTTCACCCAGCAGCAGCACGTTCAGGTCGGTCGGTGCCACGCGTCCGATCGCCTTGTAGACGTCCTGCATGGCCGCATTGGTGCCGACCATCTGGTTCTCCAGGGCCGGTGCGTCGGACGTGATGCGGGAGGTCGTGTCCCGGGACTGCCTGCCGACATCCAAGGCCCGCTGGACCAGTGTCCGCAACTGTCGCAGGTCGAACGGCTTGAGCAGGTAGTCGAACGCGCCCCGCTTGGTGGCCTCGATCGCCGTCTCGGTCGTACCGTGCGCCGTGATGACGATCACCGGCAGTTGGGGTCGCAGTTTCTGGATGCGTTCCAGCACATCCAGTCCCGACATGTCGGGCAATCGGATGTCCAGCAGCACCGCATCCGGCGAATCGCCCTCCAGACGTTCCAGGCCGTATCGAGCCGTATCGGCAGTCAGCACCCGCAAGTCGTCCGACTCCAGGGACTGGCGCAGCGAATAGAGCAGGTTGGGTTCGTCGTCGATCACCAGCAGGGTCGACATATTCACGGCTCTTTCCATCGCTTCAGCAACCATGGCGATCTCCTTGGGGCTGACCTGCAGGCCGGCTTACCGGCCGTGACCGACGCCCTGATGTCGTTGACAAACGTGCCTGTTACGCATCCACCGTGGCGGTTTTCGCGGGAGCTTTCAACCGTTCGTACTTCGCCCGCCAACCGCCGCCGGGCAGTCGCACTTCGAACTCCGCGCCGCCCGCTTCGCGGCTGTGGGCCATGATCTTCCCGCCATGCGACTCAATGATCCGTCGACAGATCGTGAGTCCCAGGCCGATCCCCGTCTCCTTGGTGCTGGCGAAGGGCTCGAAAATCTTCTCATCCCATCCCCATGGAATGCCCGGCCCCTCGTCCTGGACCATGAGGACGATCTCCTCGCGTCCCCCCGCCTCGGCTCCCCGGTCCAGCTTGACCGTGACGCGGCCGCCCTCCCGCTGTGCATCCAAGGCGTTCAGCAGCAGGTTCAACACGACCTGCCTTAGCTGCGTCGCGTCCGCTTCGAGAAAACACGATTCGCGAGGGATGTCGAACTGCAGGTCGATCTCCTGGCGATCGGCGCGACGCCGAACCAGATCGACCGTACGTCCGATCAACGCTGCCACATCGAGTCGTTCAATCTTGAGTTGCGAGGGGCGTGCGAAGTCGAGGAACGTCTGCAGCATCTGTTCAAGCCGCGAGATCTCCTCCTCCATGATACGCAGGTCGTCGCCAGCCAACGGGCGATCCCGTTCCTGCGCCGTCTGGGCCAGCAGTTTCATCGAGGTCAGCGGATTGCGCAGCTCGTGCGCCAATCCGGCTGCCAGCTGTCCGACGGCGGCCAACTGGTCGGACCGCTCGCTCATCCGTCGCGCTTCTTGCAGTTCTTGTACGACGGACGCTGAGCGGACCATGGCCGTCCGCAGCGAATCACGCAGCCGGGGCAGCGGGTCGTCCGCAGGATCTTCGGGTGACGTCCATTCGGCTGTGGTCGGCAGGGCCGCGGCCAGGGTCGGCGCCGTCTGGTTCGCTTCCAGCGTGCCCAGGATCTGACGCACGGATACGCCCAGTTGCTCCAGCGACTTCATCAACCCGCGGGCGATGGCCACGCCGGCCAGTAGCCCGGCCAGGGCTCCCGACACGCCCAGGGCCACCAGTCCTTGGCCGATCTGGTCCGCGATCTCCAGGCTCCGGGAGCTCCCCTTTCTCGCCAGGCCCCGTCGATGATTCAGCAAACGGCGTGCAGGTTCGAGCAGACGTTCCGCGAGTTCGCGCCGCAGTGAATCGACCTGTTCGCGGACCGCTGGCCGGGGCAGTTGGGCGAGGCGTTCAAAGCAGCGACGCTGGCTCTCCTCCATGTCCAGCAGCAGGCGAGCGACTTCCGCGTCTTGGCTCGGCGTGCTTTGGCGGGCCGCCGCCAGTCGCTCCACCAACGCCTGCTCGCCAGCCAGTGCGGCGTCGAGGAAGGCGGCATCGCTGGAGGATTCGTAGCGTTCCAGCTGTCGCCGGACGTCGCGTACCGCCAACAGCAGTTCCTCGGCATCGAATACCGCCTGGATCTCGCGATCCAGCATCTCCGCCGCCCGCACATTGCTGCGATGCACATACCAGGCCGACGCGCCGCCCATCAGCAACAACAGCACGCTCAGCCCGAGCGTGGGCGCGATGAGTCGCCAGACGAGGCGATAGCGCATCAGGGGGTTCAGGGTGTTCAGCATCGTAACAGGGCTCTCCAGAGGCTGGGAGCGGCTATTCGTGCAGGGCGTCCGGCGACGGTTCGGGCAGTCCTTGGGTCAGCAGCGCTCCGACCAGTGCGTAGGCACCGGCCACGATCGCGCCCATCAGCGCGATGCGCGCGGCATCGGGCGACTCGGACTTCGAAAGCGTCAGTGTGATCCACGCGGCGGCCGTCCCCAGCACGCGGCCGCCAATGTTGGCCGCGAAGCTTTCGCCCGTTCCCCGCAGATGCACCGGAAAGACCAGCGGAATGTAGTTGCCCCAGAAACTGAACTGCGCGACGGTCAGGAACCCTGCCACGAAGATCCCCGCCTTCACCATGGTGAGCGAATCGGATTGCAGGTTCTTGGAAATCCACCAGAAGAGCAGCGGAATGAAAATCAGCGCCGGAATCTGGAACAGGCGGAACAGATTGCGCCGACTCGCAACATACAACGCGATAAATGCGAACGCGAATCGACCAAACAGGCCGCCCAGTTCCTGCAGCACGGTGACCTTGGCCACTTCGCGGTCGATCGCGTTGGCCGCCGTCTGGTTCAGCTTGGCCGCCGGAGGTTCGGGTTTCCCCGTCGCCGCCGCCTCGTCGATCGCCAGCTTCCGCGCCGCCGCCCCCACCGCCCAGGATCTGGGGCAACTGCTGGATCGCTCCAAAGGCAATGCCATAGCTGGCCGCGAACACCAGCGTCGTCAACAGCGTCGTCCGCGCCAGTTCCGGACTGAACAGCGCCGCAATGCTGGGCCGCTTCAAATTCCCCGCCGATCGCTTCTGCTCCCAAGCCGGCGACTCCGGCAGGAACGGGCGGATCAGGATCAGCGGAATCGCGGGAATCACCCCCGAGATCAATGTGTAACGCCACGCCGCATTACCCCCATGGATGGCCGGCAACTGCGTCGCGTACGTCGCCGCCAAGCTGTTGGCCATGGCCACCAGGAATCCGCCAAAGGAGGAGAAGGCCTGCGTGAACCCCAGCACCTTCTCACGCTGCAACGCGTCCGGGAACAGTTCGGCCAGCCAGGCCACCGCCGCCACGAACTCCACGCAGACGCCGATGAAGACCAGGCAGCGGCAGAGAAGCAACTGTGGCAGTGTCTGAACGAAGCCGGCAGCGAAGGCGGAAAACGCGTACAGCAGGATGCTGAAGGTCAGCACGCGGCGTCGCCCCAGCAGGTCCGTCAGGTAGCCGCCCAGCAGTCCGAAGACGCCGCCCGCCAAGGCCGGCACGAAGAACAGCGTCCGCGCCCACCCCAGGTAAGCGTCGCTGCCAGGCACCAGCAGCGGCGTTCCCGCCTCGTTCAAGCCGCCCAACTCCAGCAACGCCGGCTTCACGATCAGCGGCAGCATCAGCAGCTCGTAGATGTCGAACGCAAAACCGATCGCCGCGATGATGCAGACGAGCCACTGGACCTTGGTCAGCGGAGCGGACTTCTTTTCGTTCATGCGGAAGATTCCGGGGGCAGGGCTGCGCAGACCGTTCGCGGCGCAGCATGGGGAGTGGGAGTGGAGTCAGGCGGGAGCAAACAGGACTTGGCGGCTCGGTGAGTTGGCGGCAACGGGGCATCGACCCCGGGCGCACCACGGCTGGGTCTCGCGGCCGCGAAGGCCCTGCCAGGCAGCCAGGCACGGCTGCCCCCAGGAACCAACCTCGAGGACGCTCGCGCGAACCAGCAAGGCGATCAGCGGCGATTATCGTCGACCAGCGCCCCCGGAGCAACGACCGGACGCGATGCTCCCCGCAGCCAGGGCCGCAGCATCAGGTTGCGCACCCGCCCCGCCAGCCGGACCTTCGAGCCCTGGGACCCGCGTGCGATCGCCGCGTCGAAGATGCTTCCCAGAGGACCGGCGAGCATCGCGGGCAGCATGATCAGCTCCGCAACCACACCCGCCAGCAGGATCGTCAACATCAGCCAGCCAAATCGCTGCGTCGGTGTGAAGGTGCTGAGGGCGAAGATCGACAGCCCCAAGCCGCTGATGAGGGCGGCCTGTAACGTCGGGGACGCGCAGCGGCGGTAAGTCTCCAGCAGCGCCTGGCGACGCTCCGTGCCTTTCGCCAGTTCCTCGCGGTACCACGTCAGGAAGTGGATGGTATCGTCCACCGCCACGCCCAAGGCGATGCTGGCGGACATCATCGAACCGATATCCACGTTCGCTCCCAGCCAGCCCATGCCGCCAAACACCACCAGGATGGGCAGCGTATTCGGCACCATCACGACCGCACCCGCGCGGATGCCGCGCGAGACGAACATCATGAGCGGAGTGATCGTGATGAAGGACCAGAGCGTGCTTTCGATGAGGCTGTTCAGCAGCTCGCGCTGGGCTTTGTAGACGATGGGCACGACACCCGTGTAGATCGCCGCCGGACGGTCTTGGCTGCCAAGCACGCGGGTGTCCAGGCCGATCTCCGCCCCGGCGCCCGTGGGCAGGTCTTCCAGCGGTCGCATGCGATCGGCCAGGTCGGCCGCGCCATCCACCGCCAGCAAGCCCGGCACCGCCGCCATTCCCGACGCGGCGCCCTGGCCTGCCAGTGCATGGCCCTTGCCCGCCGTCCAGACGATGCAGTCCGCCGACTTCGCCGCCGCCTGCAGCACCTGCTCCCGATTCGCGTCCGTCACCTCCACCCAACGCACCTTCAGATGGCTCCGGCGCAGGAAGTGGTTGATCGCCTGCCGGTAGGTGGCGTACACGTTATCCGCATAAGCCACCGGCTCCTGCACGCCCGCGCCGGCGGCGCTCGGTGAGGCCAAGCCGAACCAAGACAGCCACTGCTTGGCGTGAGTCCAGAGGCTGGCTTCCTTCTTCTCGGACGCGACGTCCGGACGCTTCGCCTGCTCGGCTGGATGCAGCATCCAGACGGTCGCCCCGACATACGATCCGTTCTCGCGTCGCAGGGCGAGTTCCTTCAGTACCTCAGTCCGCGTGTCGACGGCCGCCATGATCGGTTCTACGCCGTCCCGCAGGTCGCGGACAAACTGGCCGTAGTCCACATTGCGGAACGCCGCTACCCGCACGCTCACACGCCACAGTTCCGCATGGTCCGCAGGATCCACGCCCAGAAAGCCCGTGTCCTCGAACGCCGGACGACTTTCCTCCAACTGCTGGCTGGCCGCCGAACGCCGCGCAAAACGCAGCAGCCTCGGTCCGTCCTGCTGGCCCGGATCTTCGGGAGCGAACGTGGCCGCCGACATCGTCTGGCCCACAATGTCCAGCCCGGATGCACCGAACGTGCGTTCGATGCTCTGCTCCACGAGTGTGGTCGCCTCCAAGCGGTCCAGGAACGACAGACGACCGGCCAGCGAGGCGGCGTCCGGACCAGGTTCCGACTGCATCTCGGAGGTGATCGTAGTCGAATTCGGGAATCGCAGCACCAGTTCCATCGGCACCAGCCGCCCGAGGTTCTCCTCCAGCCAGGCGTAGTCCTGCAGGATCCGCGCGTGGGGATCGAAAAGCTTCAAGAGGTCGATCGAAGTCTTCAGACGCGACACGCCCCAGCCCATGCCCGCGATGAAGATCATGCAGAGTGCGAAGACGAGTGCGTGATGCCGGATGATGCCTCCGCCCAGCCACTGCCAGAACGCTTCGAAGTGACTCGTGACCTCCGACAGGCGGCTGACATCGGAGCTGACCGCAGCGGGCGTGGAGCCATGCGACGCATCCGCGCGACGACCTCCCGACATGGCCACCGCCTTCGGTGCTTTCTTGGCACGCCGCATCTGGGCCACGATTCGCCGCTTATGCCAGATTTCCAATCCCGCCGGCAGCACCAGGAACAACACCGCCAGCATGCCCATCACGCCCAGGGCCGAATACAGGCCGAACTTGCGGATCGGGGTCAGTTCGCTGGTGCACAATGAGATCAAGCCCAAGGCCGTGGTGACGGAACAGAGCAAAGCCGGCTTCCAGCCGTGGCCAATCGCCCGCTCGACCGCGCCCTCCGGACCAAATTCGGTCAAGGCCTCGCGATAGTGATTGATCAGGTGCACCGCGCCCGAAATTGACAGCACGTACACCAGCGAAGGCATCGACATCAGCACGGCATCCGTCGATTGCCCCGTCAGGCCCACGATCGCCAGCCCCACGGCCGCGCTCAGCACCGCACAGCAGAAGACGATGACCGTCAGACGCACGCTGCGCAAAGACCACCAGCACAGAATCAGGCCCAGCAGGCCCGCGAAGCTGGACAGGCGAAGCAGCGTGCGCTCGCCCTCCTCGTCGATCGCGACATTGTCCACCGGCGGACCACCCAGGCGGATCGTCTCCGGCATCAGTCCCATCGTTCGCGCGCGGCGGAAGAGTTCGCCCTCCGCCCGCTTCACCAGCCGTCGCCCCTGGATGCCGCGACCGATCGCCTCGCGCAGATGCGCCGCGCCCGATTCGGAAAGGGCCAGCACCACGCAGGTCTGCCGACCGTCCGGACCCACCAGCGTTCCCTTCAAGCGATCCACCGCCTGCTGGTAGCTCAACGAAGTCGGCGGAGCCGTCAGCTGGCTGATCACCTGACGCGCAGTGGTCACCTCTTTGAAATAGTCGCGCTCGTTCGGATCCGGCGCACTGGTATCCGAACTCTGCGGGACCTGACTCGCCGGTCGCTCCGCGATGTCCTTCGGTCCGCCCGCCGTTTTCTCCGCCGGTTCCGATGCGGCTTGAGCCGTTTCACCCGTCGCCAAGCTGGGCACCATCAGCCGCGCGAACTGTTCGATCCGCGGATCGTCAGGCTCCGCGTCCGGATCGCCCGGATCGCCACCCAAGCGGCAACCGTCCCAACTGACCACCACGAATTGGTCGGCCACGAACTGCTGGCGGAACCAGCTCAGTTGCTGCGTCTCGATATAACGCCCCGGCAACCAGTCCTCGACACGGTTGGCATGGTCCTTCACCGATTTCCCTGCATAGGAAAAAACGATCGGGACGCAGACAACGGTCGCGAGCAGGATCCACGGCGCGAACAGGCCAAAAAATCGGTGTTTCCCCATTCCGAAGATGTTACTCCTTCCCTGCCCGTTTCACCAGCGTCTCGCCCGCTCAACGCGCACGAGCCCTAAATGTGTACCAGTTCGCTTATTTGGATCACAGACCGGTTGCCCGGCCTGCCCTCCCGGCAAACCCTGCCTCGGCTGCTCAGTTTCATTCGCTTGACGCCTGGCCTGTCATTGGGCTTCCCATCCTTCCCAGATTTCGCCAGCGGTTGCCGGCGTTTGACGGAAGGGACCCTCTTGCGGCCAAAATTGGGCTGCCACCTGTTCGCAATCTGGTCATTTTCGTTATCAATTGCGAAAGAGGGCGGTTGCCTTCCTGAGGCGATGCGAACTTGCCTCTCGTCCACTGTTTGCCAATCCACACTTGGCCGACATACGCCCCGAGTGCTTTCGGGGCGAACACTGCCCCGCGGCCGGACTCCACATCCGGCCGCGGGGCATTTTGTTGGTATCTCGCCCGGTCGGTGGTGCCGTGCCCTGCCCGCGTCACCCTACGAAACGGCGACATTCATCTCTCGCGTCGCCCTCTCGCGGCGTGACCGCAGTCCCGTTGGCTCAGGTCCTTACGACGGTCTCCGCGCACGCGTTCAACCAACGGAACGGCTCTCGACCCTTCCGGGACGTTTCCCACCCCTTCCAGGTTGTTTCACATTGAATGCGCAAACCTGACGGATAACATCACTGCGGATAGTATCGATGGGGTCGCTTCGCCGTCGGGATGCTCTTCGAGGTACCCGAGCGGGCAATGCCTAGGCACCCAGAAACGCACCACGCATGTCCCACTTCCCTTCGCCTCGCGCAATCGAACTGCTGCTGTTCTGGAACGGGCAGGCGTCCACCGGGATCGCGGTGCAAGGACAACTGGACGGAGTCGTAGTGGACTGCGAGCGGTCGGGCAAGGATGGCCGTCAGCACGGGTTCGACACGGAGATCAATGCGTGCCGTCCGGCGGATGTCGCGGAGGTGCGGCGAGCGGCCCCCGCCCTGCACGTCCTCTGCCGCATCAACGGATTCGACGCGATCGGTGAGGCCGCGCTGGAGGAGGCCAGGCAGGCCGTGGACGCCGGGGCGTCCGAAATCCTGCTGCCGATGGTCCGGTCGTTCCAGGAGATGGATGCGATCGTGGACGCCGTGCGCGGCCAGGCCGATGTCAGCATCATGGTCGAAACCGAGTGGGCAGTCGCGCACGCCTCGCAGTGCAACGACTGGCCGCTGCGGCGTGTGTTCGTGGGCCTGAACGATCTCATGATCGAACGCGGTTCACGCCACCTGTTCGAGAACTTGGCCAACGGCACCGTCGAGCAGTTGCGCGAACAGTTTCCGCGCAAGGCCTTCGGTTTTGGAGGCCTCACGCTGCCCGAACGCGGCAGTCCGCTTCCGTGCCAACTGCTGATGGCCGAACTTGCCCGGCTAGGCTGCCAGTTCACCTTTCTTCGCCGCTCGTTCTATCGCGACCTGCACGCCACCGGGGAGCATCCCGGGCAGGCCGTGGCGCGCATCCGCTCGGCTTGGCATCGCATGCTCGACCGTTCGCCGCGGGAAATCGAGGCGGATCAGGCCCAGTTCCAGGCGGAAGTGCACCGGCTGCTGGAGACGGCTGGTTGAGGCGAGGCACGCGTCCAAGAGGTTACGACGATGGCCGTGACGGACCCCTTGGCCCGTTCCGTAGTCGG
>CAZUJM010000006.1:27556-53926 GCA_964620405.1 uncultured Pirellulaceae bacterium
CACACGCCGTGTGCCGAGCGAGTTACGACGATGGCCGTGACGGACCCCTTGGCCCGTTCCGTAGTCGGCACACGCCGTGTGCCGAGCGAGTTACGACGATGGCCGTGACGGACCCCTTGGCCCATTCCGTAGTCGGCACACGCCGTGTGCCGAGCGAGTTACGACGATGGCCGTGACGAATCCCCTTCGCCTTGGAAGCGGCCCACGGCATCGGTCGACAGGCGCGCGTAGTCCTCGCCGCCCTTCTCCAGATAGCGGAACAGCGACACAAAGCCGGCGACTCGACCGCCGAAGCGATCGAGCTCCAGGGGATGCAGCGGATCGACATCTGCTACTCCATGCACCGTGCGTCCGTCGTACACCACGATATCACCCGCGCGCGTGTGGTCTTCGAACAGCATCCGCTCGCCCTCGAGTTCGATGTACCCGCCACCCTCTTGGTAGTGCGTCCCCTTTTCCGACAGCAGGAAGAACACTTGGTAGTATCCCATGTCCGATTCCTCCGTCACGAGACGCGAGAACAGATCGCGGTGGGGCACCATGAAGCCGCCGCCGCGCGGATACTGGTGAAGTCGGGAGCAGGTGAACAGGCCGTCATCGGTTCCTTCCACCGCGAACTCGTTCGGCAGCCCATAGAGCCGATTACGCAGTCGGGCTACCTGGGCGAACGAGTCGCGCAGCCCGTAGATGTCCTCGGCGAAGATCGGGTTGTAGAGAATTCGCAGGAATCGGCCCAGCGTCCGCCGCGTATCCATGCCCGAGTTGGCACCAATCTGCAGTTTCTGGAAGTTGCGTCGTACGGCTTCGGTGTCGCGCGGATCGTGTTTCCGATCCTTGGCGCACTCGAACGCGGCGCTGATGTCGCTCAAGGCCGCCAGCATCCGGTCGCGATCAAGGAGTCCCGAGATGCGGGCGATCGCGTGTTCGCGCAGGTCGGCACGAACACGCTCGACGTCGAGGCCTTCCAAGTCACGAACGTGGTGTGTGACCTTTTCGAGCAGTCGCAGGCTGTCCATCGGGGAGGAGTTCTCCGGCAAGTTGGTTCGCAGGCGGACCGGGATGCGTTACCCTAAGTCTATCCCGGGCAGGCTTGGGTTGGTGGTCGGAACTCCGAAAGACTTACGCGTGAATACATCCCCCAACATCCTGCTGATGTATCCACCGACGCCGGAACACCAAGAGCGTCTTCGCCAGGTGGCTCCCTTGGCCCGCTTTCCTGTGGCCGGCGATGCGGCCGAAGCGGCTCGCCTCATGGTGGACGCGGATGCCGTGCTGGGCAATCGTTACTTCCTCCAGTCGCTGCCTTACGCGAAGCGTTTGCGGTGGATGCAATCGAACTCGATGGGAGTCGACGTGATCCTGCGGGGTGCCGGGGAGCGATTGCGGGGCGTGACGCTGACGTGCGCGCGAGGCCTCTATGCGGACGAACTGGCCGACCATGCGCTGGCGTTGGTGCTGGGCGTCGCGCGCGGACTGCGGGAGGCGGTCGAGCACTACGAACGTCGCACGTGGGGACGGTGGTCGCTGCCCACGCTGCGGGGGCGACGCTGCCTGCTGCTTGGATATGGAGCGACCGGGCGAGCGATCGCGCGTCGGCTGTCCGGATTTGGCGTCGAATGCCTGGGGGTGCGGCGCCATGCGGGCGAGACGCCGGCGATGGACGATCAGGGAGTTGCCGTGTATGGCCCCAACGGCTGGCGCGCGCTGCTGCCTTCGGTCGACCTGCTCGTGGTCACGCTGCCGCGCACGCGTGAGACGGAAGGGTGTGTGGGAGCCGCCGAACTGGCGGCACTTCCCCCGCAGGCGATCGTCGTCAACGTCGGTCGCGGCGGTGTCGTCGAGGAACGCGCGCTCTTCGATCGACTGCGCAACGGCTGCTTGTGGGGCGCGGGACTGGATACAATCGAGCGGGAGCCTCCCGGTCCGGACGACGAGGTCTGGTCCGTGCCTCGCCTGCTGCTCACGCCGCACGTGGGCCGCAGCCTTGAAAGTGGCCCGCCTCGCTATGAGCGGCTTTTCGAGGAGAACGTGCGGCGATTCTGTGCTGGCGAACCGCTGTTGCATGTCGTGGACCAGCAGCTCGGTTATTGAGGTTCCCGCCGCGAGGTGAGGACTGCTGTTCGATCGACCCTTGTTCCCGCCCCGCGTATTCCGGATCCTGCGATGACGTCTCCCCTGCCCTTCCCAGCGACCTCCGCATTCGCGCCCCTGCCTGGGGCCGCGGCGCGCGACGCGTGGCCGCTGGTGACGGTGATCCTGCCCGTGCACAACGGCATGCCCTTCCTGCCCGCCACGCTCGCGGCGGTCGCGTCGCAGTCCCAGGTGCGCCTCCAGTGCCTTGCCATCGACGATGGTTCGTCCGACGCGTCGTCCGAAACGCTCGCCGCAGCACCGGGATGGACGGTACTCCAGACGCCCGGCCGCGGCCCCAATCCAGCGAGGCAACTTGCACTGCGGCAGGCCGAGGGCGAGTTCGTCACGTTCCTGGACCAGGACGACATCTGGCATCGCGACCACCTCGCGCGCGGAGTGGCGGCGCTGCGGAAAGACCCGGCCGCGGCGGCGGTCGTGGCGCCGCGCCAAGCCTTCGAGCGCGACTCGCAGTTGCGTCTGGGCGGTCGCGTGAAGCACTCCCGGCAGCTCGACCCCTGGGCCCTCTTTCCGATCACCGTGATCGACACGCCGTCCATGGTGATTGTGCGCACCGACCGGCTGCGCAAAGCGGGCGGCTGGCCCGACGATCGCGTCCTGGGTTCTGACCCGTTGCTCTGGTGGCGGCTGTCCACGACTGCTCCGCTGGCGGTCAGCGACCGCCGATCCGTCGGCGTGCGACGCTCCCGGGGATCGCTCAGCGCGCGGCAGCGGGAGTGGCCGCTGAACTACGCGCGGGAGCTGCAACGCGCCATGCGGGATGCGCTGTGCGATGCCGATGCGACGCTGCGGTCCTTGGTCGAGGCGCGGGGCGAGCGGCTGATGGAGGCGCTGGTGCTGCTGCTGGAGGCGCTGATCCGCGGGGAGTCGCTGACGGAGGCCGCGTGGCGACTGGAGCGATCCCTGGCCGACGCCTCCGAGGCAACCCACATCGCGGCCGTGGGATTTCTCGGCTGGCTGCTGGCTCGGGAGATGCAGGACCATCGGACGACAGATGGCCGTGACGTGGTGCGGGCACTGCTGTTGGAATGGCCGAACGATGCGCGGCGTTCGGCGGCCTCCGTGCGGCGGATGGTCGCCGCCACCGCGTCGCCCGCGCGGATCCTGGCTGTCGTGGCATCGGAGCCGACCGGTCGATCGGCCTGGCACGCGGCTCTAGAGAGCGTTGCGTTCCGAACCGCCCGTTGGCTGGGACGCATCGACGACCCGCTGGGACTACCGATTGGCAGACTTCCCCGGCAAGCGGCCGGCCGGGAGATCCGATGATCATCAGCCACCGACACCGATTCATCTTCATCAAGACCGAGAAGACGGCCGGGACCAGCATCGAACTGGCGCTCGCGCGCATCTGCGGTCCCGACGATGTCATCACCGCAACGGTCCATCCCGCGGACCGGGCGCTGCGTGAATCGCTCGGCACCGGCTATCGTCGCGAACAGAACGACGCCATCCCGTTCCGTTACCTGACGGCGCTGGACATCGCCCAGGCGATTCGCCGTCGACGACGTCCGCGTTTCTACAACCATATCGGCGCCGCCGAAATCCGTCGTTTCGTGTCGCCCGATGTCTGGGACGGCTACTTCAAGTTCTGCGTTGAGCGCAATCCCTGGGACAAAGTGGTGTCACTGTACTTCTGGTGGCGGGAACTGGAGAGGCAGTTCCTGGACGATCCGTCGTCGCTCCGGCGCGGCCTCGGTCCCGCCGCGCGCGGTGTGGAGTGGATGATCCGGAACCATCCCGTGGGAGCGATGTCGCTCACGGAGTTCGTGCAGAGCGGACGCGGCAACCTCGTCAACGGTTACAACCTCTACACGATCGACGGGGAGATCGTCGTGCAGCGCGTGCTGCGATTTGAACGGTTGGCCGAGGAGATGGCGGCTGTGGCCAGCGAACTGGGAATCCCCGACCTGCCGCCGCTTCCCCGCGCCAAGACCGGGGTGCGCAGCCCGCATCAGCACTACCGCGACCTGCTGAGCGACGACGATCGCCGCAAAATCGCCACCGTCTTCGCGCGCGAGATCGCCCACTTCGGCTACACGTTTTGATTCGCGGGAACGACTGCCGTGCATGGCTGCCGGTTGTCGCCCCGAACGCATCTGGTTGCAGGCGGGTCGGGCCCAGTCACGTGTGACGCAGACGCGTCACACGCCAGGCGCGTCGGGCCGCTCGTGGAAAACGGTCTGCGGAAAGCAGGGCGCGATGCTCGCCTCATACAGATCGGCCAGCAGCGGAGTCCGCGTGGCATACACATGGCATGGCCGGCCGAGGAGACAGGCGACAATCGCCACATGGACCCGGTCCGTGTGGATCTCCGCGTGCCGCGCGATCTCATCAAGGAATGGCTGCAGCGGAGCGTCCTGCGAACCGCGGGCGCTGAAGTCGGGCTCTCGACCGGATGTCGGTCCGCCGGGTGTTCCCGCCAGCGCGTCGGTGCGGAAGAAGTCGCCGCGAGGTGAGGTGGGCGCCGGCGCCGGCAGGCTTTCGAGCGAGAAACCCAGGTCGTGGCAGAAACGAGCGGCCGGCGCGTGCCGCAGGCTGTTGGCGCGGTCGCGGGCCCAGAGTTGGCATCGCGGCAGGTTGACGGGCAGGCCGTACGACGAGGGAAGCACGACGACCCGGCGGAACCACCGGAGTGCTCGTCGCACGGTGTTCAGGCCGCCGGGATAGAGTTCACTCCACGCACCGCCGCCGCCATAGACCAACGTCGCGCGTTGTACGGCCGCGCCGAAGCATTCGCCGATGTTCAGCCGCGCGATCTCGCGCACCGGAATGCTCCGCTGCTGAAAGAAGCGGCGCGTCGCCTCCCGCGTCAACGCCCCGCCCCAGTTGCTCGCGTTCGGCAGGTAGACCAGCGTGGAACGTCGAGCCAGCGACCGCAGTTCCTCGGCCAATTCGTCGTAGTCGCTCGCGGGCACGCTCATGAGAATGGTCTTCGTGGAGGAAGTGCCTTGCTCGCCAACCCAAGGACCCAGGACCGCGTTCCGCTCATTCCGCCGCGGCCATGATCCGCGCGTACTGCTGCTGGTCTTCGTGCAGTTGCAGGAAGACGCGGAACTTGGCGTCGAAGTATCGGGACAGTTCGCGGTTGGGTTCGATCACTTCGCCCGCCGCCGACATCTGGCCCATCGCCTCGACCAGGCTGCCGTGATCCCCGGCCGCCGTCGCGCCGAGCATCGCCGCCCCCAGCAGCACCGCCTCCGGTTCTCGCGGCAGTACGATGCGACAGCCCGTGGCGTCCGCATGCTGCTGCAGGAAGACGGGATTTTTCGTGCCGCCTCCGCAGGCAATCATCGTGTCGATCGCATATCCCTGCTCGTTCATCACCTGGATGATGTGCCGCGTACCGAGCGCGATGGCCTGCACCGTGGCCAAATAGAGCAGCGCGTGCTGGTCGAGGTCGGCGGAGAGACGCAGTCCGGAGATCATGCCCCGCAGATGCGCGTTGGCGCGCGGCGAGCGGTTGCCGTGGAAGTACGGGCAGACGTGCAGCTGCTCGGTGAGCAGGCCCAGCGGACGCCCGTTGGCCAGTTCCGCCAGACGCTGGTTCAGCACGTCGTACGTCGACGTCCCCGCGGCGTTCGCCGCCTGCTGCAACTGGCTCGCGCCCAGGTAGTCGCGAACGATAAGGTCCACCAGTGAACCGGTGGCCGACTGACCTCCCTCGGTCAGCCACATGCCGGGCACCATCGCGGAGTAGTAGGGCCCCCAGATGCCGTCCACGAATCGCGGTTCCGGGGAAACGGCCATGTGGCAGGACGACGTACCGCCAATCAACGCCAAGCGACGATTCAGGTCGGCGGCTGTAGGCGCCTGTCCGTTAATCGCCGCGCCGATCATGCCGATGCCGCCCGCGTGCGCGTCGATGATCGAGACCGACACGGGAGTTCCGGGCGCGAGTCCCAGTTCGCTCGCCGCCTGTTCGGTGAGGCCGCTGCCCACCGCTTCGCCCATCGGACGCACGCGCTGGCCGATCCGCGCGTAGCCCTCGTCCACCAGCGATCCAAGTCCGATCGCGCGGAAGTAAGAGTCGCTCCAGCCGCCTTTCGCTTCATGCCCCAGATACGTCCACTTGCAGACCGTACTGCACAGCGAACGCGTCAGGTCACCGGTCGCCCGCCAGGTGAGGAAGTCAGGCAGGTCGAAGAAGTGTGCCGTCCGCTGCCAGGTCTGCGGCATGTTGCGAGTCAGCCACAGCAGCTTCGGCGTCTCCATCTCGGGCGAGATCCGGCCGCCCACGTAACGCAACACCTCATGCTGCCCGCGATTGATCTCGTCCGCCTCGCCCGCCGCGCGGTGATCCATCCAGACGATGACGTTCTGCTCGTCCCTCCCCGTCGGGCTGACGGTCACGGGACGTCCTTGCGCATCGACGGCCACCAGCGAGCAGGTGGCGTCGCAGCCGATGCCGCGAATGTCCGCGGCCGTGAGCCCCGCCTGTCGCATCGCGCCACGCACGCAGGCACACACGGCCTGCCAGATGTTCTCCGACGACTGCTCGACGAAGTCCTCGCGCGGCCGCCAGATCGTGATCTCCTGCACGGCCTGGCCCAGCAACCGGCCTTCCGCGTCAAACACGCCCGCCCGCGCGCTGCCGGTGCCCACGTCGATCCCGATGTACGCCTTCATGCCAGCCTCTCCTGTGCTTGGTGAGCAGCCCGGTCTGTCCTCGCTTCCGCCCGCGCCCCGCGCCGATCCGGGGCGTCAGTATACACAGCCGATGCAAACGCGCGCCCGCTCGACTTCGAACGGCCAGAGCCCGACACGCATCGAGAATCGCCACGCAGCCACTTCACGCGTCCCCATTCGGGACTCCGCCAAAGGCTGCCAGTTCCCCTGCGAGCCGAGAGAAACGCCCTCACGCGGATGGCGAACTGCTCCGCTGGGTCAGTCGCCGACTGGGTCCGTCGCCGACCCCCCCTCCAGTCCCTTGGATTATTGAAAGGGGTCGACCGAACTACTTCGCTTGCAGAAGGCAAGCATCCCGCCGAGATCGCAGCGTGGTCCGATAGGGAGCGATCCGAGAAAGAGGGCGGGGATGTGAACCGGTGATCACACGCCCGAAACGGCGGTTATCACCTCCAGCAGATCGCCCTCCAGCGTCGTCTGCAGCGTTGGGACGCTGAGCAGCGAACGCTCTGGGGGCAGCGTGCCTCCCAGCTGCACAGCGACCGGGGTCTCCGGACTGGCCTGATTCCCCTGCGACGGATCTGTGGCGACGTCAGCCTCCAACGGAGCCGCGACTGGCGACGAGCGGTCGATCTGCCGGGAAGCCCCTTCATCCTGGGTGGCTTCCTCGCGGGCAGCGCATTCTTCACGCAGAACGCGAACATCGACCGGCGCTTGAACTCCGATGCGGATCGAGGACCCAGAACGGCCCACAATCGTGATCCGGATGTTGTCGCCGATGAGAATGGACTGATTTTCCTTTCTTCCGAGCACTAACATAGTCAATCCCTCCGTGCTACGACCTGACAAGTTTCCATGCTCGGCAGTCTATTGTGATGCTGAACATGTGTCAACTACAATCGCAACTCGGGCTGCTGTCGGCAGTTCGGTTTCGCGGGCCGGTTGACGAGCGTCCGTCGTTTTGAAAATCTCCTCCCGAGCCCGTCGAGTCGCCATGAGTTCCCAAGCCCCTGCCAGCGAACGCCGACGACAGCGCCAGGCGACTTGGAAGTCGCTGGAATCCTGTTTCCACGCGGCGGTCTGCGACTGGTGCCGGTCCTCGTTCGACAGCCCGACGCGGGTACAGAGCGAGGCGTGGCCAGCCATCGCACGGGGCGAGAACACGCTGCTGCTCGCACCCACCGGATCGGGCAAGACGCTGGCCGCGTTCCTGGTGGCCATCCATCGCATCATGTTCGGACAGGCTCGAGTTGGAGGAGCCACGCCAGCGACGCAGGTTGCCGACAGGAGCACAGCGAGGGACACCGCCAGCCACGCCGCTGGCGGCGGGGCTCCTACTATCGAGCGGCCGGCTGGCGTGCGGGTGCTCTACATCAGTCCGCTGAAGGCCCTCGGCGTGGACGTCGAGCGGAACCTGCGGGCGCCGATTGCTGGCATCCGCGCGGCGGCCGAACGAGCGGGATATGCGTACCACGATCCTCGCGTCGGCGTCCGCTCGGGGGATACGCCCGCCCGCGATCGCCAGCAGATGTTGCGGGAGCCGCCCGACATCCTGATCACGACGCCGGAGTCGCTGTTCCTGTTGCTGACCTCGCGTGGTCGCGCGACGTTGCAGCACGTCGAGACGGTGATCATCGACGAGATCCATTCGATGGTGGCGACGAAGCGCGGCGCGCATCTGTTTTTATCGCTGGAACGATTGGAGCGGTTGCGGCGCGAAGCGGGCGAGTTGGAGCCGCTGAAGCGGATCGGACTGTCCGCCACGCAGCGACCGCTGCACGAAGTGGCGCGTCTGCTGGGCGGTGCCGATTGGGAAGCGCCGGAATCGGTGGAGGTCCAGACGCCGTCGATCGATGTGACGCGTTCCGAATCAACGTCCGAGGAAGACTCGCCTACCGAGACGAGCGCGTTCGTCTCGTTCGCGTCGCAGCGCGCGCTGGTGCCGCGTCCGGTCACGCTGGTGCAGGCCGGGCAGGGTAAGCAGCTGGACTTGCGGATCGAGGTCCCGGTGGAGGACATGGCGCGACTGGCTGCGTCGGCCGGTCCGGGAGAAGGCCGGGCGGTCGATGGGCCCACGGACGCAGTCGCGACCGTTCCCTCCATCTGGCCGGCGATCCACGCGCGGCTGGTCGAGCTGATCCAGCAGCATCGCTCGACGATGATCTTCGTCAACAGCCGGCGACTTGCCGAGCGGCTTGCGACGGCCATCAACGAAGCGGCGGAGGCGGAGGTCGCGTTGGCGCATCACGGGTCGATTGCCCGCGCGACGCGGCTGCAGATCGAAGATCGCCTGAAGCAGGGGCTGCTGCCGGCCATCGTCGCGACCTCGTCGCTGGAGCTGGGCATCGACATGGGTTCGGTCGACCTGGTGGTGCAGCTGGAGTCGCCGCCGACGATCGCCTCCGGCATCCAGCGAATCGGTAGGTCGGGACACCATGTCGGCGGCCAGTCGCGAGGCATTCTGTTCCCGAAGTACCGCGGAGACCTGCTCGCCTGCTCGGCCGCCGCAGCTCGCATGATGCGCGGCGAAGTGGAGGAGACGTTCTATCCGCGCAACCCGCTGGATGTGCTCGCGCAGCAGATCGTGGCGATCGTCGCCGAGGGGCCGTGCGCGGTGGAGTCGCTGTTCGACCTGGTGCGCCAAGCCGCACCCTTCCACGACCTGCCGCGTTCCTCGTTCGAATCGATCCTCGACCTGCTGACGGGCCGCTATCCTTCGGAAGCGTTTTCGGAACTGCGTCCGCGGCTGAACTGGGATCGCGTGGCCGGACTGCTCACGCCGCGCCGCGGCGCACAGCGGCTGGCGATCATGAACGCCGGCACGATTCCCGACCGCGGCCTCTATGGCGTGTTCCTCGTCGGCGACGAAGGCGGCCAGAGTCGCGTGGGGGAACTGGACGAGGAGATGGTCTTTGAGATCCACGCGGGCGATGTGTTCCTGCTCGGCGCGTCCTCCTGGCGCGTGGTGGAGATCACGAACGACCGCGTGCTGGTCGCGCCGGCGCCGGGCGAGCCGGGACGCATGCCGTTCTGGCGCGGCGATGGACCGGGGCGACCGCTGGAGTTCGGTCGCGCGATCGGCCAGCTCACTCGGCAACTGCTGTCTCGTTCCGACCAGGCCGCCACGCAGCAGCTGGTCGATGAACATGGACTCGAACCGCAAGCCGCGCGGAACCTGATGCAGTACCTGCGCGACCAGGTCGAGGCGACCGGCGAGGCGCCGAGCGACCAGGTGGTGGTCGTCGAATCGTTCCTCGACGAAGTCGGCGACTGGCGAGTCACGATTTTGACGCCGTTCGGTTCACGCGTCCACGCGCCGTGGGCCACGGCCGTGATCGCGCGGCTGCGCGAAACGTCGGGCGATGAGATCGACATGATGTGGTCCGACGACGGGATCGTATTCCGCATCCCGGAGGCGGACGGTGTGCCGGAACTGTCGCAGTTCTTTCCTGCGGCGGACGAGATTGAGTCGCTGGTCGTGCGGCAGCTGGGCAGCACGGCACTTTTCGCTGGCCGTTTCCGCGAGAACGCCGCCCGCGCGCTGCTGCTGCCGCGGCGTTCGCCCAACCGCCGCTCGCCGCTCTGGATGCAGCGCCGTCGCGCCGCCGACCTGCTCTCCGTCGCCGCGGGCTTCCCGAGCTTTCCGCTGCTGATGGAGACCTACCGCGAGTGCCTGCGTGACATCTTCGACCTGCCGGGCCTCAAGCAACTGCTGCAGGACATCGAATCGCAGCAGGTGCGCATCCATCCGGTGGAGACGCCGCAGGCATCGCCGTTCGCCAGTTCGCTTTTGTTCAACTATACCGCGAACTTCATCTACAACGGCGACACGCCGCTGGCCGAGCGCCGCGCGCAGGCCCTTTCGCTTGACCATGCCCAGCTGGCCGAACTGCTGGGTTCGGCCGAGATGCGCGAACTGCTGAGCCCCGAAGCGGTCGACGAGATCGCGCTGGAGCTGCAGCGACTGGACCATCGCTATCCGGTGCTCGACCTCGACCAGCTGCACGACTTGCTCCGGCAGCTTGGCGACCTGCATACGAGCGAGCTGGAGCAGCGCGTGGACGAGGCGCATCGGCCGCAGGTGGCCGGGTGGCTGGAGCAGCTGGTGACACAGCGGCGTGTGGTATCGGTACCGATCGGCCAGGAGGAGCGATGGATCGCGGTCGAGGACGCGGCGCGGTACCGCGACGCGCTGGGCGTGCCGCTGCCTCTGGGCCTGCCCCAGGCGTTCCTGGAAAGCGCGGCGGATCCGTTGTTGGAGCTGTTGTCGCGGTACGCGCGCACGCACGCTCCGTTCACTGCCGAGCAGCCTGCCGAGCGTTTCGCGCTGGGAGCCGGCACGGTGCGCATGGGGCTGGAGCAGCTTACGCAGCGCGGCCGGCTGTTGGAGGGCGAGTTCCTGCCGGGGCGGCGGGGTCGCGAATACACCGACCCGCAGGTGCTGCGCTGGATTAAGCGCCGATCGCTCGCGCAGTGGCGTAAGGAGTTGGAGCCGGTCGACCAGACGGCCCTGGCGCGGTTTCTGCCCGCATGGCAGGCGGTGACCCAGCCGCGTCGCGGCCTGGACGGATTGCTGGACGCGCTGCAGCAGCTGCAGGGCGTCGCGCTGCCATGTTCGACGTGGGAGGACGAAGTGCTGCCGCGCCGCGTGCGCGACTTCCATGTGTCCCAGCTGGATGAACTGTGCGCGGCCGGTGAAGTGATCTGGCGCGGCGTCGAGAGCCTGGGCAATGATGATGGGCGCATCGCGTTCTTCCTGCACGATCACTTCGCCGCCTTGTCAACCGACGCCGATCCGGTGGAGGACGAGGTCGCGGAGCGGATCCGGCAGCTGCTGCACCAGCGCGGCGCGCTGTTCTTCGACCAGATCGTGCGCGAAGTCGGCGGCTTTCCGCCCGATGTGCTGCAGTCACTCTGGCATCTCGTGTGGACCGGCCATGTGACCAACGATACGCTTGCTCCGCTGCGAGCGCGGCGCAAACCGGCACGGGGCACACCCGGTCGAAGCCGGGCCGCCGGAGGCCGGGGCGCGCGGGGCCGACTGGCGGGAGGCCGGTTCCGTTCCCGCCGCGCGGCGGTTGCGCCCGGATCCGAAGGACGCTGGACGCTGCTGCAGAACTCGTTCACGCCCCTGGCCGATCCGACGGCGCGACAGCTGGCCTTCGCGACCCAGCTGGTGGACCGTTACGGCGTGCTGACGCGCGAGCTGGCGATGAGCGAAAATCCGCGGGGCGGTTTTTCAGGCATCTATCCGGTGCTGAAGGCGATGGAGGAAGCGGGTCGCGTGCGCCGCGGTTACTTCATCGCCGGACTCGGCGCCTCGCAGTTCGCCGCGCCCGGTGCCGAGGATCGGTTGCGACAGATGAACGCGCGGACTCCTGAATCCGAACGTGAAGTCTGCGTGCTGGCCGCCGCCGATCCGGCCAATCCGTATGGGTCTGCGTTCGACTGGCCCGCCACGCCCGTTGAGGGCGCGCGGCCCCAGCGCGCGGCGGGCGCGCGCGTGGTGCTCATCGGCGGTCGACTCGTCGGCTACCTCAACCGCACCGGACAGCACCTGTTCTACTGGCTGCCCGAGATGGAAGTCGAAGCGGCCGAACCGACGCGGCTGCTGGCGCAGGCGTTGGCCACCGAAGCCGCCCGCGGGCCCCTCCTGCTGGAAAAGATCAACGGCCAAAACGCCCTCCAGTCCCCGCTCCGCGCTGCCCTGCAAGCCCAAGGCTTCATCGCCCTCTCCCGCGGCCTGCTCCACAAGTAGTATCTCCGCTCACACCTCGGTCTTCTCACTCCCATGCCCGAAGGCGACACGATCTTTCGCACGGCCCGCAACCTGCGTCCGACCTTGGAGGGGCGACGGATCGACGATGCACGCAGCCGCCGGCCGGACCTGGACCTCGATCGCCTCCAAGGCCAGCGTGTGCCATCGATCGAGACACGCGGCAAGCATCTGCTGATGCACCTGGAAAACGGTCACGTGATCCATTCGCACATGGGAATGACCGGTTCGTGGCACACCTATGCGGTGGGCGAGAAGTGGCAGAAGCCGGAGTCGCGGGCCGACCTGGTGTTGGTGGTGGAGACGCGAGTCTGCGTCTGCTTCACGCCGAAGACGCTGGAGTTGCTGTCGCCGCTGGCGTTCCGGCAGCACGAGCACCTGCGCAACCTGGGCCCCGACCTGCTGCGCGATCCGTTCGACATGGAGGAGGCACTGCGGCGGTTCCGCGCCTCGAACCAACTGCCGCTCGGGCAGGCCGTCATGGACCAGCGGATCGTGTGTGGCATCGGGAACATCTACAAGTCGGAACTGCTGTTCCTGGAACGCATGAATCCGTTTGGCGAGGTGGCGCGGCTGGAGGACGATCGCCTGCGCGGACTGCTGGAGCGGGCGCGGCGGCTCATGCGACGCAACTGCGGCGACGCGCCGCGGCAGACGCGGTTCGGCCGAGGCGGCAGCCTGCTCTGGGTCTACGACCGGCAGGGCCAGGCCTGCTTCCAGTGCGGCGGCGCGATCTCCATGCGCCACCAGGGCGACCTCGGACGCTCCACCTACTGGTGTCCCGCATGCCAGGGCCCGTGTTCCTGACGCCGGCGGCCAGCGGCCCAATGAACGGGCGGCCCGACGAACGAGCGGACCTGCGGGCTAACGCTTGAATGCGAACGGCTCGCCGCCCAGGATCTGGTTGCTGGTGATCGTCGGGCACCAGTAACGCTCGACATGGTCCACCATCAGGTCGTTGCCGCGGAAGTGGTCGACGAACGGACGCATGCGATGGTTGTACATCGTGTCGGTCAGGTCACGCACCAGGCAGACGTCCATGCCTTGCTTCACCATCTGGCGGATGCCGAAGGGACGGCCCAGCACGCACATGTTCAAGTGCACGCCGAGGATGGCGACGTGCTGGATGTCGCGCTGCTTGAAAAGATTGAACAGCTCCTGCCCGTTGTCGGTCACCGCATCGCCCTCCTCGATGTGGATGGTGTCGATCTGCCGCGTCCAGGCTTCGCGGATCTCGCACTTCTCGGCGCAGTCGCAGCCCATGTCCGTGTCGTCGATCGGCAGCTCCGATTCTCGCTGCGGATCGGGCCAGGCCCAGCAGGTGCCCCAGCGCGTGGATGTGGCGAGCGGCAGCTTGGTTTCGACATGGGGAGCTTCCTGCGCGAGCCGTCGTTGGGGCGTGCCTTCGTAGGGAGCCATGCAGGTGCTGGGCGCGTGGATGACCAGCACACCCTGGCTTCGCAGGTGCGCGACCAGCCGTTCCACATGCGGAGCCATCTCCACGACGCGTGCCGCGGCGCCGCGGCACCAGTGGTCGTCCCACATGTCGCAGATGATGACGGCCGTCTGCCGCGGCTCCCACTCGGTCGTCCGCTCCACATGCTGATCCTTGCCATCCACATGGGCATGGGCGCGCAGGCTGAGTTTCAAGGGCTCTTCTCCCCGGGTCGAGTTGGCGGACGCGAGCAGGATGGTCATCAGCAGCACGAAACGCGTCACGCGCGAAGGCGGCGTCACTCGCGAAGGCAGCGGGGAATAAGTGACAGGATGCTTCATCGTCAACCGCGCCATGGCCGCAGGCTCCATCGTTCAGGTTCAAACCATGCCGGCTTGGTGGGACCCAGCAGAGGGACGGGCCGGCGGAGCCGCCATGATAACCGCCGCGCAAGGCCAGCGGACAGAGTGAAGCGGGGCCGGGACGCGAGAAACCCGCGAACACGCCCATCAGGCGGGCGGCAGGAGTTCCTCCCAGGCGCGCGGCGAGACGGACCAGTGCCAGCGACCATCGCGCTGCGTCACCTCGACCGAGCAGCCGAAGGCGCGGCTGACGTTGGCGGAGGTCAGCACCTGGGCCGGCGGACCGCAGGCGACGGGTCGGCCCTGCGAAAGCAGCAGCACCTGGTCGGTGCCCGGCAGCAGGTCCTCCAGGTGGTGCGAGACAAGCAGGATGG
This sequence comes from uncultured Pirellulaceae bacterium, assembly GCA_964620405.1. Taxonomy (GTDB): domain Bacteria; phylum Planctomycetota; class Planctomycetia; order Pirellulales; family Pirellulaceae; genus CAZUJM01. The sequence goes on from CAZUJM010000006.1 coordinate 42,281, forward strand.
TGAGGTCGGGCCTCGAGTCGGCCAGTTGCGCGAGGGTGGCAAGCAGCGTTTCGCGAGCCAGCAGGTCGAGGTCGGCCGTGGGCTCGTCCAGCACCAGCATTTCCGGCTGGTGGATGAGGGCCCGCGCGAGCCACGTGCGACGCAACTGCCCGGCGGACAGCGTGTTCGCCAGCTGGCCGCAGTGCGATTGCAAGCCGATAGCTCGCATTGTCCGCCGCGCGAGGTCCAGCTGCTCGGCGGTCGGCGGATCGAAGTAGGTCATGAAGTGGCCGAACAGTCCGGTGGCGACGAGTTCCTCGGCAAGCATATCTTCTTCGACAAGCCGGACGAGCGACAGGTCGACGATGCCGAGTCGTTTGCGGAGGTCGTGGACGCTGGTTTCGCCGAGGCGTTCGCCGAGCACGTCGACGGATCCTTGCGTGACGTGCCCGTAGGCGGTGAGGGCGCGGAGCAGCGTGGACTTGCCGCAGCCGTTGGGGCCGAGGATGGCGACGCGCTGGCCGCGGGGAACCTGCCAGTCGATGCCCTGCAGGATGGGAACGCCCGGGACGCTGACGTGCACGTCCCGCAGCTCAACGGCCAGAGAGGATGGATTCATGGAGGGTGCGCCTTACGCTTCGCAGCGCGACCACCACTCCCGCAGTACCAGCTGGGGAAAGTGCCAGGCATCCTTGGCGTAGCGCCCGGCCAGTCGTCGTGGTTCGGTCGCCACGCGGTGAATCCATTCTAACCCGGTGCGCCGCATCCACACCGGGGCCTGCGGCTTTTCGCCCGCCAGGAAGTCGATGGTCGCGCCGACGCACAGGGCGACCTTGGCGGCCAGCTGCCGGTGGTGCTTGTGGACCCAGATCTCCTGCTTGGGCGCGCCGAGGCCGACGACCAGCAGTTCTGGTTGGGCGTCCGCCACGCGCTGCAGGATGTTCGCTTCCTCGCGCGGGTCCTTTTCGAAACCCAGCGGAGGACAGTAAGTGCCGACGATGTCGACTCCCGGCCACTGCTGGCGGATTCGGTCGGCCGCGCGGTCCGCCACTCCCGGTCCCGCGCCGAGCAGGAAGACGCGAACCGGCCGAGCCGGCGTGGCGTGCGCGAACAGGTGGGGCACCAGTTCCGAGCCGGCGACTCGCTCGGGCAGCGGGCGTCGCAGCAGCCGCGAGGCCAGGATGATGGGAGCACCATCGGCCAGCACCAGATGCGCGTCGCGATAGACGGCTTGCAGCGCGGTGTTCGTCTGCACCATGACCGTATGGTCGACATTCGGAGTGACAACAAAACGGCACACCTCGGACGGCTCATCCAGCCAGCCCGCGATGCGCCCCACGGCGTCGCCCATGCGGACCACATCGATCTCGACTCCAAACATGCGAACGCGCGCGGACATGGCGACTCAGGCTCCTCAAGGGATCGACTCTCGACACACGCTTTCAGCTTCACCCGCGCAACGGGTCGTCGTCGTGGGCGGGCGAAGCAACTATAGCCCGCGCCGGAGCGACCTTCGTGGTGGCGGCCACCAGTCCTCGCGGAGCCAAGTCGCCGCCGGCTGGTCGCCGCGCCCGGTTCCCGGGCGAGCGGCTTGGACGCGGCGTTCCGCAGGGCTGGCAACGGTAGCACGGCGCGTCATCCCCGCCTTGGCCCGAAGGCGGGCCTGCGGGAACTTCGCCCCATCGTTCAGATCGGGCGCATCCTCCGTTGCCGCGAACCGCGCGGATCCTGTATATCCACCCGTCCCCCGCGGCCCGCCCCACGGGGCCCAGGCGACCGATGGCCTTGCAGGCAATTACGGGGAAACCCCATGACGCTCGCGATCTTCTTGTTTCTCTCCCGCGTCTTCGCGTGGAACCTCGTCCTTCCGCGGAACCCACGCGGCCCGGCCGAACGGGTGCCTCCCGCCCGACCGCAGAAGGTCGCCTCACGCAGCGCACGCCTGCGATCCTGGACGCTGCTGCTGTTGCTGCTGCGGTTGCTGCTGGCACCCCCCGCTGGGTTGGCCGGAACCGTCGACGCGACCGATGCCACGGCTTGGACCAGCAATCTGGAGCAGGCGTTGCAGGGAGCCGCCGAACGCGAGCAGTTGGTGCTTGTCTATCTGAGCAGCGACCGCTGCAAATACTGCACGCAGATGGTGCAGACGACGCTTGCGGAGCCCGAGTTGCGGCGAGCGATCGAAATGACCTTCGTGCCCGTGGCGATCAACGCGAGTGCGCGTCCCGACGTCGTGCGTCGGTTGAAGGTCCGCGCGTTTCCAACGACCGTCGTGCTCGATGCGCGAGGGCGCGTCGTGAAGCAGGTGGTCGGCTTCCAGACCTCCGCCAAACTTTGGCAGCAGGTCGGCCCCCATGCGCGAATGGCCCGCGGTGCCGCCTCGGCAACCGCCGCCGAAGTCGCCACGCAGACGCCGGCTCCCGTCGTGAACGCGGCCGACGTGCGCACGGCCGAGTTGCGACAGGCCCCGTCACGCAAGGTAGACGGGGCAGGCGAGCAGCAGGGCGGCGATCGCCTGCCCCGCTGATCGCTGTCGGGTTCGCAGCGAGGGAGCGATCTCTCGCGGCTGTCCCTGCGCCCGCGCGGACCGACTTCGGACGCGTCGCCGCGTCAGTCGTGAAGGCTTTCGTCTTCGGCCAGGTCGACCAGGAAGCGACGGACGCTGGCCCAATCGGGGGCCGTGTCGCTCGCATTCCACCAGCCGCGGAAACGCTCCTCCAGCCGCGGCAGCCTGTCGTTCGACGCGACCGCCCAGCTGCGCAGTGCGAGTCCGAAGTGGCCGGGAGTGACGGGCATCCATTCCAGGTCGTTGGCCAGCAGCAGGGTGAGCAGCAGGGCGGCCAGCGGCCGAGTCGACGGGCAGTCACCGGATGGGCCCGTGTTATGGGGCCCCGAGACATCAGGGCCCGAGATGACGGGTGCCGGCAGGGAATCGGCCGCGGGTGATTCGGCCAGGGCTCGCTGCGCCACCAGCCAGGCGAGGCGGAGGATTTCCGGCAGTCGATCGTCGGCGTCGGTCAGCATGGCCTCCAGCAGCAGCGTCCGCTGGTCGGGCAGCAGCAGGCCATGGCCACCGGACAGCGGGTGGACGGCCAGGACCGGCCAGTCGGGGGACTCGCCTCCGAGCGACGGTGGGGTGCGGGAGTCGCGCGGCGGAAGCTGCCTCAGGAGTTGTCGGAGGAAGCCGGGCCCGCGCGCCTGCCAGAGTTCGCGAAGCGGCCGAGTGCGGGCCGCCAGTTGTTCCTCCCAGCCTGGCAGCGCCGCGTCGAGTGCCGCTTGGGCCCACTGGGCTTCGTCGAAGCGTGCGACCGGGGAAGCCGTGTCGGCGCGGTCCGTGTCGGCGGCCCGGCGACCGAGTTCGGACGGGGTGTCGGAATGAAGATTGGGTGAACCGGACCACTGCGACAATCGCACCAACCACTCGGCCGGTGCGAGCTGCCCTGCCTGCCGGAAGACTCCGTCGCGTGCCAGGGCCCCGTCGCGCACCAGAATTTCGGCCATCGTCGGCACGACGACCGTGCGTTGTGAGGCCAGCAGATAGCCAAGGTAGTCGCGCGTCGCCGCGGGCGGATGGCGCCAGGAAAGCTGCGGAACCGGTGCCGACGAAGCCATCGCGAACCTCGCGGGGTGGGGGCTGGGGGTGAAAAATCGCGGTCGGCAAGCTCTGCACGCCGCCGGGGTAATTGACTATCATACCCGGTTCGTCCGATGCGCGGCGTGCGCCCGGTCCGCTGGGAGCCCGCCCTCATCGCGGCTGCTGGGGCCACGGTTCCGGAATGCAGTCCGCTTTCAGGACGTCCACTTCGTTGGGGAACGTCATTTCCTGGGGAGAATCCCGAAGATGCTGAAAGAAGATGTCGGACGCTGGTCGGCGACCGAGGCGGAAGAGTTGTACGAGGTGCAGGGCTGGGGCAACGGCTACTTTTCCGTCGGCAAGGACGGGACAGTGCAGGTGCACCCGGAACGCAATCCGCAGCGAGCCGTCGATCTGATGGACCTGGTGAACCGGCTCAAGCTGCGCGGCTTGGAACTGCCGGTCCTCATCCGGTTTAACGACATCCTCAAGGATCGCCTCGCGGAAATCCATGGCGCCTTCGACAAGGCGATGCAGGAGAACGAGTATCGCGGCAAGTACTCGTGCGTCTACCCGATCAAGGTGAATCAGCAGCGGCATGTGGTCGAGCAGGTGTTGAAGCACGGCCAGTCGTTCGGCTTCGGGCTGGAGGCGGGCAGCAAGCCGGAACTGCTGGCGGTCATCGCGCTGCTGGAGGACGACCGGCCGATCATCTGCAACGGCTTCAAGGACGCCGGCTTCATCGAGATGGCGCTGATGGCCCAGAAGATCGGGCGGCTGGTGATCCCGGTCATCGAGAAGTATACGGAGCTGGAGCTGATCCTGAGCGTGGCGGAGCGGATTGGCGTGCGGCCGCACATCGGGATGCGCGTGAAGCTGGCGGCGAAGGGTGCCGGACGTTGGCAGTCGTCGGGCGGCTATCGCTCCAAGTTCGGCCTCACGGTCACCGAAGTGCTCAAGGCGCTGGACCACCTGCATTCGATCGGCATGGCCGACTGCTTCAAGCTGCTGCACTTCCACCTGGGCAGCCAGATCACGAACATCCGGCATGTGAAGGGTGCGCTCATCGAGGCGGCTCGCATCTACACCGACCTCGCCGGACGCGGCGCGGCGCTGGAATACCTGGACGTCGGCGGCGGACTCGGCGTCGACTACGACGGCTCGCGCACGAACTTCGAATCGAGCGTGAACTACACGCTGCAGGAGTACGCGAACGACGTGATCTACCACGTGCTGACCGTGTGCGACGACGCGGGCGTGGCCCATCCGCATATCATCTCGGAAAGCGGTCGCGCGATCGCCGCTTACCACAGCGTGCTGATCTTCAACGTGCTGGGGATCTCCAGCCACGGCAACGACCAACTGCCGGAAACCCTGGCGGACGATGTCGAGCAGCCGCTGGTCGACCTGCGGAATACCTACAACGAACTCAGCCCGCGCAACGTGCTGGAGAGCTTCCACGACGCGCAGGAAGCGTTGGAGATGGCGATCAGCGCCTTTGCTGCCGGCTACATGCCGCTCGACCAGCGGAGCACGGCCGAAAGCTACTACTGGGCGATCTGCCAGAAGATCCGCAAGATGATGTCGCAGATGGACGAGGTGCCCGAGGAGCTCGAGAAGCTGCCGTCGATGCTGGCCGATACGTACTTCTGCAACTTCTCGCTCTTCCAGTCGCTGCCGGATAGCTGGGCCATCAAGCAGCTGTTCCCGGTGATGCCCATCCATCGCTTGAACGAAGAACCGGACCGCCAGGCGATCCTGGGCGACATCACCTGCGACTCCGACGGCAAGATCGATCACTTCATCGACCGCCGCGGCGTCTGCAAGACGCTGCCGCTGCACTCCAGCCGCAACGGCGAACCGTACTACCTGGGCGCGTTCCTGCTGGGTGCGTACCAGGAGATCCTCGGCGACCTGCACAACCTGTTTGGTGACACCAACGCGGCCCACGTCAGCCTGGGTGAAGGTGGCGAACTGACGATCGAGGCGATCGTGAAGGGCGACACCGTCACGGAGGTGCTGAACTACGTGCAGTTCAACACCAACGAGCTGCTCGATCGCCTGCAGACCGCCGTGGAGACGGCGGTGCTCAAGAATCGCATCGGCGAGGAAGAGGCCGGGCAGTTCCTGAAGTGCTACGAAGAGGGGCTGCGAGGCTACACGTACCTTCAGTAACCACGGGGCCCTCTAACAGCGTAGGGCCCTACCGTGACGAAGGGCCCTTCAGCAACCGTGGGGCGGCCCAACCGCCGCCGGGGCCTGTCGTCGTACAGAGGCTTTCGTAAGGTTCTTGCCACGGAGCGCGACCATGCACTCGCTTGTCATGACCGTGCTGGGCCCGGACCGGCCCGGTGTTGTGGAACTGGTGGCCAAGGCCGTCCGCGAGCAGGGCGGCAACTGGCTCGAAAGCCGCATGGCTCATCTGGCCGGGCAGTTCGCCGGCGTCGTGCACGTGTCGGCGCCGAGTGACCGCGTGGCGGCGCTGACCGAAGCCCTGCAGGCGTTGTCGGCCCAGGGGCTCACGATCTTGGTGCGATCCGAGCAGCAGTACGCTGGCGAGATCCCGTTCGCTCCGCTGCGGCTCGACCTGCTGGGTGGCGACCGCCCGGGGATCGTGCTGGAGGTGACGCGGATCCTGACGTCCCGCCAGGTGAATGTCGAAGAGTTCCAGACGGAGTGCACGGCCGCTCCGATGTCCGGCGAAAAAATCTTCAAGGCCACCGCCCAACTGCGGCTTCCTCCCGGCCTCACCGTCGCCGAATTGCAGAGCGAACTGGAACAGCTGGGCCACGACCTGATGGTCGACATCCGCCTGCACCCGTAGCGGGCTCCGCATTGCGACGACCCCGCAGTCGCCCTCCGTGCCTCCTCCGCGTCCTCCGGGGTTAATTCCCTCGGGCATTCGGAATGGGCAGGGTTCTTATTTTCACCACGGGGATCCGCACGGAGGACCGTAGGAGTTTTCCGCGACGGGGCCCGTAGAAAAAAATTGGCCGGGTGAGTACTTGGTGTCAAATCCAGAGGTGCGTGGGTAAGGGATCTCACCCGGCCGACTATATCTAGGACGCTGCTAGCAGCGAATCCATTCTTGGGGGCCGGCGGGCATTTTTGGGGGGCCAGCGGTCGTTGAAGAGGCGCGAGTCACGGTCGTTTGAACAGGATGGCGGAGGGCGGGAAGCGAGCGGCGATTCGGGCTGGAGGAAAAAGAGGCTCGTTGCTAGAATCCCGCCGCGCGACCGGCCCGCGAGAGCCGAGGCTGGGCGGGACGCGTGGCATGCGACGCAGCGCAAGTTGCTCGCACTTAGGGACTTGGAACCTCTGTCAAGGATCGACATGGTCATGGTTCAGCATACCCGGCGACTTTTCCTTGGTACCCTGGCTGCGGGTACCCTGGCCGCGATGTTCTGGTTGGGCGTGGGTTCCAGTTTCGCCCAGCAGGCCACGGCGCCGCGGCCCGGCGCGCCGCAGCCGATCGCTCCACGCCCCATCACGGGCAACGCCCGGATCACCAGCGAACCGGCCCGTCCTGCGGGCGCGCGTCCGCAGGCTCCTGCGGCAGGGGGCCAGGCGCCTGCGGCAGGGGCAGTCGCCGATCCCCGGCCCGTCACGCGTCCCGTGCAGCAGACGCCCGCCTCGGCTGGCGCGCCTGCGGGAACGGCCAGGCCGCCCGGACAGGCGGGTCCGCCCTCGGGCCCCGTCACGCCTGCCGGCCCGCCGCAAGGGTTCCCCCTGCCCGCCGCCGAGCAGCAGCGGGTGGACCAGGTGCTGGCCTACTGGGAGGCCAAGACCTCGGAGATCGTCACCTTCCAGACGCGGTTCACGCGCCAGAACTTCGATTTCGTTTTCGGCGAGAAAGACAAGCCGCGAACGGTCGACAAGGGCATCGTCCGCTACAGCGCGCCGGACAAGGGTGAGATGAAGGTCGAGGAGGTGTGGAAGTACAACCCACAGCCGGCCGATCCCAAGCAGCCGTACGACCGCGAGGAGGTGCAGTTCGGCGAATGGTGGCTGTGCGATGGGATGTCGATCTATCAGTTCGATTCACGCAACCGCACGCTGACCGAGACGCGGTTGCCTCCGGAGATGCAGGGCCAGGCGATTGGCGATGGCCCGCTGCCGTTCCTGTTTGGAGCGAAGGCGGCGACCATGAAGGAACGGTACTGGATTCGCGAGGTGACGCCGAAGGATTCGGCCAGCGGCGAATACTGGCTGGAGGCGTATCCGAAGCGGCAGTCCGATGCGGCGAACTTCGACAAGCTGCTCGTGAAACTGACGCTGCAAAAGGAACAGCTGCTGCCTTCCGCCATGAAGGTGTTCAACAAGCAGGGCCACATGACTTATCACTTCGAGGACCAGACGCCGAACGATCCGCGTCACCGCCTGGCAGGATTCCTCAAGTATTTCGTGCGTCCTTCGGTGCCGCGTGGCTGGACCAAGGTGATCGAAAACTGGAACGGCCAGCGCCTGAACGAAGACGGCTCGCCGGCCGAGGATCCCGCGCTCCAGGCCGAAGCCAAGCCGGAGGCTGACAAGCCCGCCACGGCGCCGCGAAAGCGCTGATCGGCGAAGATCGCCCGATCGCGGAACAAGACGGGGGCCGGGTTGAGGCGAAGACCCGGCCTCTTTCGTTTCCGCACCCCATCTCCTGTCTACAATAGAGGCGACGTCCGTCCGAGGCCCGCGCCGATGCGCGCGGGGCGGATGCGGGGAAGCCGAGGAGACGAGGAGTGGTCGTGCGAGCGGGAGTGCGAAACGCGACATTCGGCCAAGAGGCCATGCGGCGGCTTGTCTGGCCGCTGCGGCTGATGCTGGTGCTGATGTTCGTGCTGGTTCAGGCCGGGAGCCTCCCGGGTACGGCCCTTGCGGGCGAGCCAGCGGTCAGGCCGGTCCCGGCGCGGCGAATCCGCGTGCCGCTGCCTCTCGTGGGCTCCTCCGACTTGCTGGTGAAGCAGGCGATCCGGCAGTTGTTGGCGGAAATTGACGGGTCCCCGGCGACTGCCGACCCGGCCTCGTCCGATCGCGACCCGGCCGAACCAGCCGCGTCGTCCGATCGACGCCCGGCGGTGGTGCTGGAGTTCTGGGCTGCGCCGCAGCGGGCAGATCAAGCGGCGGGCAGCGAATTTGAGCGGTCGCTGGCGTTGGCGCGTTACCTGACCAGCAGCGAACTGCGACGCGTGCGGACCGTCGCGTATCTACCGCAATCGGTGACCGGGCACGCGGTGCTGGCGGCGATGGCCTGCGAAGAGCTGATCATGTCGCCGGACGCGATCCTGGGCGATGCGGGCGCGCGGGAGTCGAGTATCGGGCCGACGATGCGGGGCGGCTACACGGAGATCGCCCGCAGTCGCCGCACGCTGCCCGAAGCCATCGCACTCGGCATGCTCGATCGGGAACTCACCGTTTCCCGCGTGATCACAGGCCAGGGCGCGACCTACGCGTGGAACGAGGAATTGGAACGACTCCAGTCGGAACGCAACGACCTGCAGTCGGTGGAGACGATCCAGCGAGCTGGTGAAACGGGCCGTTATCGCGGCGATCGGCTGCGGGCGTGGGGAATCGTCAGCCATCTGGCGACCGACGTGGCGGACGTGGCCCGGCGGCTGCAGGTGCCCCCGCAGTCGCTGGAGCTGGATCCGTCGCTCGGCGCGCCTTGGAAGGCGCTGCACATTCCGATCGAGGGACCGATCACCGCGCGCGTCGTGAATCGTATCCAGCGCACGCTGCAGCAGGAAGTGGATCGCCAGCAGGTGAACTTCGCCTGCTTCGAGATCGCCTCGGGCGGTGGCGAGCCGGCCGAAGTCGCGCGGCTGGCGAACTTCATCGCGGCCCTTGATCCCGCCCGCGTGCGCACCGTCGCCTACTTGCCCCGTATCGCCACTCCCGACTGCCTGCTCGTCGCATCCTCCTGCGACCAGCTGGTGGTCGGTTCCGCAGCGGAGATCGGATCCCCGGGCGACTTCATGGCCACACCCCAGCAGATCGCCGACCTCCGCGCGGTGGCTCGCGCCGTCGCAGCGGTGAAGCGACGATCGTGGTCGCTGGTCGCCGCGTTGATCGACCCGTCGCTTGTCGTGCATCGCTACACGCAGGCCAGCACGGGCCAAGCCTGGTATCTGTGCGACGAGGAGTTGCGGGAGCGCGGTGGCGATCCGGCGGCTGGGTTCCAGCCTGCGGCGGCTGGGCTACAGCCTGCGGCGGCTGGGCTACAGCCTGCGGCGGCTGGCGATTGGTCGCGCGGTGAGATGATCGCCGATGGCCGCGCGCCGTTGACCCTGACCGCGCGTCGCGCCGTGGAGCTGGGCCTGGCACGCAACTCCGTCGACAGCCTCGAGCAGCTTGCCGAGCAGTACCAGTTGGCGACGCCGCTGCCACAGCTGCAGTCGAACTGGGCGCTGGAGCTGATCGAGGGGCTTGCCTCGCCCCAGCTGTCGGGGCTGCTGTTGTTCATCGGGGGCATGGCATTGATCGCCGAACTGTCGGCGCCGGGAGTTGGCGTGGGAGGCTTCATCTCGTTCTTGTGCTTCCTGCTGTACTTCTGGAGCAACTACATGCAGGGGACGGCGGATGTGCTGGAGGTGATGTTGTTCGTGGCGGGGCTGGGCTGCTTGTTGATCGAGCTGCTGGTGCTGCCCGGATTCGGACTATTCGGCCTCTTTGGGGCCGGCATGGTCCTGGCCGCCCTGGTGCTCGCGAGCCAGACGTTTGTGTTTCCACGCACGGAGTTTGAACTGGCGGCGACCGCGCGGACGCTGGCCGTGGTGGTGTGCACCGGCGTCGCCATGCTGGGCAGCCTTGCCTTCCTGCAGAGGCACCTGCATCGACTGCCCGGGTTCCGTCGCCTGACGCTGGAGCCGCCGACGGACGCGGACTTGTTGGAGCAGCGCGAACTGCTGGTGGACTATCGCGACCTGCTGCACCAGGAAGGAACCGCTTGCACGCCGATGCGGCCCTCGGGCAAGGCCGAGTTTGGCGAGCGCATGGTAGATGTTCTGAGCGATGGCGAGGCGATCGAGGCGGGGACGCGGGTCCGCGTCGTGGAGGTGGCCGGCAATCGCGTGGTGGTGCAAGCCATCCGCCCATGATGGGCTCTGCGCCTTCCCCTCGCGGGCCGCGGCTTTCCGTCGAGCTGCGGCGTACCTGCGGAGGGGGCCCGTTCAGCGGCCGTCGTGATTCGGGTAAGCTGGACGAATCGCGCCGTCGGCGCGCGGTTTGGAGTTTCCCTGCGAGGCATGCTGGATGGCCGATTTCTTCTGGCCCGTGATGATCCTGCTGACGGCACTGGGCCTCGTGGTGTTGGAACTGCTGCTGCCATCCGGGGGCGTGCTGGGCGTGCTCGCCGCCTTGGCCTACCTCGGGGCGATCGCCGCGGGATACATGCAGGGCGGCCTGCATGCCGGGACGCTCTTCATGCTCGCGGCCATCTCCGCCCTGCCCCTGCTGCTGTACGCGGTCGTCCGCTGGTGGCCCCACACGGCCATGGGACGGCGCGTCATCATGCATCCGCCCGATGAGGAGCAGGTGTTGCCGGCCAGCCGGCTGCAGGCGGCCGACTGGGTGGGACGCCAGGGAGTTGCCCTGGCCGCGCTGCTGCCGGCGGGAGCGGTCCGCATCGGCGGTCGCGTCCTGGATGCCTCCAGCGAACAAGGCTCGATCGAGAAAGGATCGCTCGTACGCGTCGTCGCCGTGCGCGACAACCGGCTGGTGGTACGGTGCGAGTCGCTGCCGGGCGACTGGGATGCGTCGGCGGAGCCAACGGGGCCGGCACACGAGCCGGTTGACGAGCGGGTACCCGCGCCGGTCGAGCGGCCGCAGTCGGCTCCGCATTCCGGCCCGCCATCTGATCCGCCATCCGATCCGCAATCTGGCGGCCTCCCGCTTCCGCCCGACGCGAAACCGCCGGCGGCGCCGGCCCCTCCACGCCCACGCCCCGACATCGACTTGGATATACCCGATTCGTTCGACGAGCCTTTGCCTTGATACTCGTGGAGGGGTACGATACGCCCTCAGGGAAAGATGCGCGCCCGGGCGAGCGAACACAGCGAGCGAACACAGCGAGCGAACACAGCGAGCGAACACAGCGAGCGAACACAGCG
>CAZUJM010000006.1:54026-65038 GCA_964620405.1 uncultured Pirellulaceae bacterium
AGCGAACACAGCAAAACAGCAACATCCCGGCACAGCGAGTTGCAGAGCGTTTCAACCGGGAGTGGCAGGCCGGATGAGCCGCGGTGAGATCGAACCGAGGTTCGAGTGGATCGAGCGTCGAGCGAACCCAGGCGGAACGAACACAAAGCGGACGAGGGGCGGGCCATGCGTCGATTGGATAGCGGTTTCAGCGAGTTTCGGGGCGTGCCGATGGGCGCGGTGCCGCCGGAACTGATCCTGATCGTGGTGGCCGTCGCGGGCATCCTGGGGGTGATTCTGTTCGCGATCTTCGCGCGCTACTTTCGCTTGTGGATCCAATCGGTCACGACCGGCGCGGGTATCTCGATTTCGGACCTGTGGGGCATGACCTTTCGCAAGGTGAACCCGGCGGTGATCGTGCGCAGCAAGATCATGGCCGTGCAGGCCGGACTGGATGAGTCGACGGGTTTGACGAGCAAGGCGCTGGAGGCTCACGCCCTGGCGGGTGGCAACGTGCCGCTGGTGGTGCGGGCGCTGATCGCGGCCAAGAAGGCCAGGACGATCCATCTGACGTTCCAGGAAGCGACGGCCATCGATCTGGCGGGGCGGGATGTGCTCGAGGCGGTGCAGACGAGCGTCTATCCCAAGGTGATCGACTGCCCCGCGCGTGGCACGACGCGACCAACGCTGGACGCTGTCGCCAAGGACGGCATCCAGCTCAAGGTGAAAGCCCGCGTGACGGTGCGAGCCAACTTGCAGCGGCTGATTGGCGGAGCGACCGAGGAGACGATCATCGCGCGGGTGGGTGAAGGCATCGTGAGCGCGATCGGTTCGGCCGACAGCCATAAGCTTGTCCTGGAAAGCCCCGACGTGATCTCCAAGGCCGTGCTCGCCAAACGGCTTGATGCACAGACCGCCTTCGAGATCGTCTCGATCGACATCGGGGACATCGACGTGGGCGACAACATTGGAGCGCGGCTGCAAGCCGACCAAGCCGAAGCCGACACGCGCGTTGCGCGGGCTCGCGCGGAAGGCCGTCGTGCCATGGCCGCCGCGGCCGAGCAGGAGCAGATCGCGCAGATCGAGGAGAGTCGCTCGAAGCTGGTTGAGGCGGAGGCCGAGGTGCCGGTGGCGATCGCCGAATCATTTCGCAGTGGCCAGCTGAGCCTGATGGAATACTACAAGCTGAAGAACGTGCAGGCGGACACCGAGATGCGGTCGGCCATCGCCTCGGGTGGCAGCGTGCGTGCTTCGCGTCCCGCCGACGATAACTCCTGATCACGGGCCGCCTCCATGCTGCATTCGACGCTCGCGAGTCCCGCCCTGCCCTTCGACATTCCTTGCCTGCCAGGCTTGGACCTGCTGAACCTCGCGTTCTTCGTGCTGCTGTTTGGCGGCTCCTTGATCGCGCAGGCCCTGAAGGCCGCGCAGGAGCGTGCGAAGCGCGAGCGCCGGCAGCAGGAGTTGGAGGAGCGTGCGCTGCGCGAAGGGCGGGGACGCGCCGCGGACCGGGCCGGTGATGCGTCGCAGGTGCCGCCCGGCCCACCCCGGGCCCGGCCCTTGCCCCCCGACATGGCACGCGAACTCGAGCAGCTCCTCGGCCGGCTCAGCGGCCAGCCCACCCCGCCTGAGCCACCCCCGGCGTACGGCGAGTCCGATCGCCCCGCACGCCGGCCCGGAAACCGCGCCGAGGCCGCGCGCCGCGCTGAGACGTCGTCAACGCGGCAAGCGACGCGACAGGTAACGCGAGCATCACGCAGCGAAGCGAGCGACCGGGAGCCGGACGCGCGGCAGGGGACGACCGTCGCCGAACACGTGCAGCAACACCTCCGCCCCGGCGAAGTGGCTCGAAACACGACGCAGTTGGGACGCGACCTGGCGCAAGCCGATGAACGCATGGAGTCGCATCTGCAGAACACGTTTCAGCACCGAGTCGGGCAGTTGGGCGGACTGCAGTCACGCGTTGAACAAGGCACGGACGCGGTGTACTGGTCCGATACGTCCGAAGCGGTACCGCCCGTCATCGCTCGCGTCTACGAACTGCTCGACTCGCCCCGGGATATCCGCGCCGTCTTCCTGCTCAGCGAAATCCTGCGTCGACCCGAATTCGATTAGTGGAGGCCCGGTCTCCGATGGGAGGCAGGCCTCGTTTTCATCTCCTTCACGGACAGGCACGCATGACGAACCTGGCACTGGCTCAACCTGGCAAGACGCGACTCGGCTGGATCGGCACGGGCGTGATGGGAGCGTCGATGTGCGGCCATCTGATGAAGGCCGGCTATGCGATGACCGTCTACAGTCGGACGCGCGCGAAGGCGGAGCCGTTGCTGGAGGCCGGGGCGTCCTGGGCCAATTCGCCGCGGGAGGTGGCGGAAGCCAGCGAGATTGTCTTCTCGATCGTGGGCTTTCCGAAGGATGTGCGCGAGGCGTTGTTGGGGGAGGAAGGAGCGCTCGCGGGAGCTCGCGCCGGTGCGATCCTGGTCGACATGACGACCAGCCAGCCGACGTTGGCCCGGGAGATCGCCGAACGCGCGCAGCGGAAATCGGTCGGCGCGCTCGATGCGCCCGTGTCCGGTGGCGACATCGGAGCTCGCGAAGCTCGACTGTCCATCATGGTGGGGGGCGACGCCGCCACGGTCGCCGCCGTCATGCCTTGTTTCCAGGTGATGGGCAAGACGATCCTGCACCAGGGACCCGCCGGCGCTGGCCAGCATACCAAGACCGTCAACCAGATCCTCATCGCGACCAACATGATCGGCGTCTGTGAAGCCCTGCTGTACGCCTATCGAGCCGGACTCGACCTGAACCGAGTCCTCGAGTCGGTGGCTTCGGGCGCGGCCGGCAGCTGGTCGCTCTCCAACCTCGGGCCCCGCATCATCGCCAATAATTTTGATCCCGGGTTCTATGTCGAGCATTTCGTCAAGGACATGGGGATCGCGCTGGAGGAGGCGCATCGCATGGACCTGGCACTGCCGGGCCTCGCCCTCTCTCATCAGCTCTACACGGCCTTGCGAGCCCAGGGGTCCGGGCGGCTGGGCACCCACGCCCTGGCCACCGCCCTCGCCCAACTCTCCGGAATCGACTGGCGTCAGCGAAGCTGAGCGACCGGAGCCGGCTGCGGCGGACGCAGCACGAGGGAAGCCCGGCGTTCCCGCCTGACTTGCACGCCAGCCCGCAGGTTGCGAAGAGACACCGGGCGGAGAGACACCGGGCGAAAAGACAGCAGCTTGTCTATTTTTCGCAACCGCTGCCATTTGACATCGCTAATTCGTGCCGCATGCTTCGACCGGACACCGCAGCCAGGGGCTGGCGGAGCTGCCGATCCCGTTCGGACTGCAGCTCGCGATCGCCCCGCTGCCCGACGCTCCAGGGATGGACCCAACGCTCGTCGGACGAAATGGCAGAGCCGTTCACGCACAGGGGGGCCAAGCATGGTCAATGAAGACATTCTGGTCGACTTCTCATTTGCGACGCCGATTCCGCGTCAGAAACCGAAGATCGCCATCATCGACGACGAGCGGGACCAGGTGGAATGCCTGGCCACTGCCTTTCGCCGACAGGGCTACGATGTCGTCTCGGCCTTTGGAGTGCAGGCGGGCCGGGAACTGGTGAAGCGGAGCCAGCCGCAGCTGGTCATCATGGACATCCATCTGCCCGACGGCGATGGGCTCGCGTTCTGCCGCGACCTGACCGACGACGACGGCACATGCGACCTCCCGGTCATCGTCCTGAGCGGCTCCGACCGTGCCGACATCGTCCGCTCCGCGCGTTCGGCCGGCTGCCAGTATTTCCTGCGGAAACCGTTTGATCCCAATGCCTTGCTGCTGCTGGCGGAAAACTGCTTGGCCGACGGGCTCGATTGACGCGCAGCGAAGCGAAAATGAGACCTGACCCCGGTTCGCGGACCCATTAGACCGTTTGCGACAAAAAAGGGTTTCTGCTACACTGCCCGGTTCGCAACCGGTTGATACCGTTTAGAGGTCGTCTAGTTCCAGGATTGGGAGTGGTCAGTGGGAACGAAGAAAACTGGCAAAGGCCGTCGTAAGCTCGGGCGAAAAAAGCGTCGCATGCGTTCCCGGATTCGCCATCGCAAAAAATAGGCGATAGCCCGGCCATCTATCGGGCCCCGCTGCTCATTCTTCGCGAGGGCCCTGTCGCCATCGGTTCTCGGCCTGTTTTTTCGGGCTGTCCGGGCGCTGTGTTGTTGCGCGCCGCTGCGGAGCGAGCGGTATCTGATAAAGCAGCGTCTGCGAACGCAGCGTGCGGGAATGCGATGTCTTGCCCGCGGGCCAGCTTGCTGGCGGATCTTCCCCGCTCCCTTCCGTTTCGCGTCATGCTCTTCCGACGCGTATCGTCGAAGTCTTCGCTAGGCCTCGGGCCGCTTGATCGTACCGCTTGATCGGGTTCCTGCTGCCGCGTGGGTGCGTCGAGAGTCTGTCGAGCGGAGACATACCAGTCGCGTGGGACGCGGGCCGATGTCGGGGAAGGCGGGCGTGACGCTCGCATATCCTGAAATGGGGCGGGGAACGCGAAGCGGACCGGTAGGATCGTCCGAAGATCTCGTGGGGCAGGTCGGGGCTTGGCGGTCTACGAGGAAACCGACACGGTTCGGGGAGCGTAACGACCCCAGGGGATGCCCGCTCGGTCGCGTGTCGGGCGAGTTCTTCGGCGAGCGGTTCTTTCGAGAAGCGGGACCGGCGATTTATGCCAGAGGGCAGGTTTACGATCCACCACGAAGGGCGGCCCATCAGCATCCGGCGGGATGCGAGTGGCGTGCCGCACATTTCCGCCTCGCGGTGGGACGACGCCCTGTTTGGTCTCGGGTTCATGCACGCGCAGGACCGCCTGACGCAGCTGTTCTTTTCCCGCACGGTGGCCAGTGGTCGAGCCGCGGAGCAGATCGCGGACAAGACGGAGCTGCTGGAGACGGATCGTTTCTTTCGCCGCGTCGGATTGCATCGCTATCTGGATCGCGACATCGAACTGCTGGGTGAGCCGATCCGTCGGCAGGTGGATGTGTTCTGCGCGGGGGTGAACCAGGGCATCCGGCAGGCGGGGCGTTCGCTGCCGATGTGGGCCACGGGGTTTCGGCCGGAGGCTTGGGACGCTCGTTCGGTGCTGCTGGTGGGGAAGCTGTTGAGCTTCGGGGGGCTGGCCGTCAGCCAGATGCAGAACGAGCGGCTGCTGCTGGAGATGATCCATGCGGGGGCGAATGAAGAGGCGCTCAAGCACCTGTTCGCGCCGCGACTCGACCAGGCCGACTTCGGCCTGCTGAGGCAGGTGCGGATGTCGAACCAGCTATCCGACGAAGCACTCGCGCTGCTCACCGACCTGCCGCGCCTGGCCGGCAGCAATGCCTGGGCGGTGAGTCCCTGGCGCAGCGAGTCGGGATCGGCGCTGCTGGCGTCGGATCCGCACTTGGAGGTCAACCGGCTGCCGGCCATCTGGTACGAGGCGGTACTGGACTGGGACGGCCACTACGTGATGGGCGCGACGTTGCCCGGCTGCCCCCTCTTTGCCGTGGCGAGGACCGAGAAGCTGGCGTGGGGCGTGACCTACCTGAAGGGCGACACGATCGACTTCTTTGTCGAGGACTGTCGTCCGGGCGGTCGCACGGGCTGGCAGTATCGCCGTCCGGACGGCTGGCACGACTTCTCACTTCGCAAGGAGATGGTGGGCCGCAAGGGACGCGAACCTTCCCCGCTGGTGGTGCTGGAGAACGAGCAGGGCACGCTGGACGTGGATCCGCAGGAGACAGGAGCGGGTTACTACCTGTCGTTCGCGTGGACGGGCAACGCGCCGGGGGGGGGCAAGGCGATTGCGACGTGGCTGGAGCTGGTCGCGGCCGACGGCGTGACGGCGGCGATGGAGGTGACGCGGGAGTGTCCGGAGCCAACGCTGAGCTTCATCTTCGCGGACGCCGAGGGCCACATCGGGCAGCAGGCGTGCGGGCGGTTTCCCTTGAGGGGGCGTCCGGACCAGGGACTGATCGCGCTGCCCGCCTGGGATCCGGCGAACCATTGGCGCGGCGAACTGCCGACATCGCTGCTGCCCAGTTGCTACGATCCGCCGGCGGGATTTGTCGCCACGGCGAACGAACCGCAGAATCCGCCCGGCGCGCCGCTGCTGGTCACGCAGATCCTCCCCGACTACCGCAAACGCCGCATCGACGAACGCCTGGCCGAACTGCCCCTGGCGACGCTTCATGACATGCAGGAGCTGCAATACGACTTCGTCAGCCTGCAGGCTCGCGAACTACTGGCCATCTTCCTGCCTTACCTGCCGGACAGCGACCTCAAACGGCGGCTGGCGGCGTGGGACTGCCGCTACGATGTCGACAGCCTGGAAGCATCGCTCTTCCAGCGATTCTATGTCCAGGTGATCATGGAAATCTGCGGACAGGAGCACGTCATCGGCTGGCGGCGGGCGCTTTATCTGTGCACTCGCGCGGGATACTCGAACATGGTCTTGGCCGTCATCGACCGTCAGCTGAAGGAGAAGTCCTCCAGCTGGTGGCGGACTCGGGCGCGGGGCGAAGTGATCCGTTGCGCGGCCGAACGGATGGCGGACTACCGCGACGCGCCCTGGCGACAGCGCAACAACTTCCAGTTCGTCAATCGCTTCCTGGGTTCCGGCCGCACCGGCCGCATCCTCGGATTCGACTCCGGTCGCATTCCCATGCCCGGCTGCCACGCCACGCCCTTCCAAGGGCATGTCTTCCAGACCGCCAACCGCGAACAGACGTTCGCGCCGTCCTATCACTTCGTCACCGACCTGGGAACCCACGAGGCCTGGACGAACCTCCCTGGCGGACCGAGCGAAAGTCCCTTCTCGAAACATTATCGCTCGGACGTTGATCGGTGGCAGAAAGGCGAGTACAAGAGACTCAGCCGCGACCTGCCTGAAGGCGATGAGTGACGTTTCGCGGACGCACTCCTGGCGGTGACAGACGCCTGTCACCTCGGGTAACTCGTCACCGCGGGTAACTAGCCACCTCGCGTAAACAGTGGCGCAGCGCGGTTGGCTCGAACCACCGTCATGGCCTTGCGGCGTCTGTCGCAGTGTGCATTTCGTAGCGTGCCTGTCGCCCGTGGTCCGTTTTTTTATGAGGGACGCCCGATGTTTCGAACGTGTACTCGATCCGACCAGCGTGTCGGGCGATCCAGTCGGTGGCTTGTGGGTTGGGTCGCGCTGGCGGCCTTGGGTTGCCTGGCGTTGCCGCCGCGTCTGCCGGCGCAGGACGAGGTCGTGCCTGCGTTCCGCGAGGCCGTGCAGGGTGCGTCGCGGATCGTGCTGCTGGGCGACAGCATCACGGCCGCAGGCGTGTACGCGACCTACGTCGATGCGTGGATCGCGGCCAGTGGATGGCCCAACTCGCCGCGGATCATCGATTGCGGACTTCCCAGCGAGACCGTTTCGGGGCTCAGCGAGGAGGGCCACGCGGGCGGCCAGTTCCCGCGGCCCGACCTGCACGAGCGGCTGGATCGCGTGCTGCGCCTCACCAAGCCGGACCTGGTGATCGCCTGCTACGGAATCAACTGCGGCATCTACCAGCCGTTCGACGAAGACCGCTTTGCCCGCTACCAGCAAGGCATCACGCGGTTGCAGCAGCAGGTCACGCAGGCTGGCGCGAAGATCGTCTTCATGACGCCACCGTTTTACGACGACCAGCGCGTGGGCAGTTCCTGGAGCTACAACGAGGTGCTGGACCGCTACAGCCAATGGCTCGTGGCGCAGCGTGAACGCGGCTGGCTGGTGCTCGACCTGCACCAGCGGATGACCGAGGAAGTGCGTCGGCGGCGCGAGGTCGAGCCGCAGTTCACCTTCCAGCCGGATGGCGTGCACCCGGATGAAGCGGGCCACTGGTTCATCGCGAGCCAGTTGATCGGGTGGCTGGGCGACCGCGAAGCCAGCCAGGCAGCCTCGGCCGCCGCCATGCTGGCCGGCAAGAAGGCTTCCCCGGATCTGCTGCCGCTGGTCCAGCGTCGCGTGGAACTCCTCCGCGACGCCTGCGTCGGCGCGGCGGGCCACAAGCGTCCGGGCATCGCGGCGGGCCTGCCGGTGGCCGAAGCGGAAACGCAGGCGGATCAGATCACTCGAAAGATAAGCGAGCTTCCCGCCACGCCTTGATACTGTCACGCCGGCCTGTCGCGCCGCCCTGTCGCGCGGCCCTGTCGCGCGGTCCTGCGTCACTTCCCTGTGTCACTTCACGCGTGCAACGAAGCCCCTTTGAATAACGCCGCACCCTACGAACCCTTTCCGCACGGAGTTCCCATGCACGAATCGCTCGATCGCCGCCAGTTCCTCGGTTGCACTGCTGCTTCGCTGGCGCTGCTCGCGGCTCGCCCGATGCCCGCGGAGGCCGCCGCCAACCCGGGTATGCGTTTTGGACTCGTCACCTACCTCTGGGGCAAGGACATGGACCTGCCCACGGTCATCGACGCCTGCGCGCGATCGGGACTGCTGGGAGTGGAGTTGCGGACGGAGCATAAGCATGGCGTCGAGCCCCTGCTGGACAAGCAGCAGCGGGCCGAAGTGCGCCGGCGTTTCGCCGACAGCCCCGTGACCCTGGTCGGATATGGCTCCAACGCCGAATACCACGCGAACGATCCCGCGAAGCTGCGGGCCAATATCGAGTTGACGAAGCAGTATATCCAGCTGATGCACGACTGCGGCGGCTCGGGAGTGAAGGTGAAGCCGAACGGGTTCGTCGACGGCGTGCCGCGCGAGAAGACCATCGAGCAGATCGGCAAGGCGCTCCAGGAAGTCGGCCAGTACGGGCAGGAACTCGGGCAGAAGATCCGCGTCGAAGTGCATGGCGCCGGCACCAGTGAACTGCCGGTGATGAAGGCGATCTTCGACGTGGCCGACCACCCGAACGTCTACGTCTGCTGGAACTCCAACGAGGAGGACTTGAAGGGCGACGGACTGGAGGCCAACTTCCGCCTGGTGCAGGGACGACTCGGAGATACCGTCCATGTGCGGGAGCTGAATGAAGGTAGCTATCCTTATGGCCCGCTCATGCATCTATTCCAAGGCATCCAGTACCAGGGCTGGATCCTGCTGGAGGCACGTACCAATCCGCAGGACAAGGTGGCGGCCATGACGGAGCAGCGCAAGGTGTTCGAGGGCCTCGTGCGGTGATCGCGAAGCCGCGTCCCGCAGCGGGGGAGACTTTTAACTGCGGAGCCGGATGGCGCGAAGCTGGACAATGGTGTGTGCGTGGATCGCTCCGCGGAAGTCGCGCGACCATGGTACGCTGAAGCTTACAAGCGAAACCGCCGTTCGGATCAGCCTCGTTTTCGCGTGCATCACCCGGGCCGCTGTCATGACCAATCCGTACCAGACGCCTTCCGCCGCGCCGGACGACTCGACCGTCCCCGTGGCCGCAGTTCGCTCGTGGAGACGCCAAGTGCTCACGATCGAGTTCCTGCAGGGCGCGTTTCTGGCAGGGATTCCGTGTGAGATCTGGCTGACCTTGAACTTCCTGCATCCCGCACGCGGCTGGATCCTGGCGGCGGCGATGATGGCGGGGGGTGTGACGCGGGTGCTGATGCGTGGTAGGCTCGGGTCGTCGCACGAGCGGCCAGTGTCGGTAGGCTCGTCGCTGGTCTGTCTGGTCGCCGCAGTCATCTGGGCCATTCTGTTGCCAGAATCGATCGATTCTGGTCCGTATGAGCGTTTTCGCCAGCGGCTGCGTCAGCGGACGCGGGAGCAAACGGGGGCGGAAGGTCAGGTTTCGCTTCCAAAGCCGGCCGCGGGGCTTTTTATTACCCTGGGCTGCGAGCCAGCGAGCGTTCGGCTGCGTAGGGAATGTCCCTGCGCAGGCAGCTTGGCCTTGGTTTCGCCGCTGGGAAGCAGGAGGCCAAGCCTCCTGCCGAACCAAGAAGGCGTTGCTTTTTCGCCCCGATCAACCTTTCTCTTTTTACCTGGAGTGACTTCATGATGCGTCCTCTGTTTTCATTGCTTGCCCTGGTCATTGTGGCCAGCGTGGCGGCGGGGCCCATCCGCGCGGCGGACACCCAGGCGGCGGTGCCGCACGCGGTGATCGGCGTGAGTGACTATCAGAACTTCCTCGTGAACTGGGACCAGGAGAAACATCCTCGCCTCTGCGCGGTGATTCGCTCGCCGCAGGAGTACGCTCGGCTGTTTCAGCCGGCTGCCGTGCAGCGATCCAAGAAGCCGTTCGCTCCGCCCGCCGGTTTTTTCGACAAGGAGCAGATCCTGCTGGTGGGATGTGTGATGGACGCTCCGAAGGACCTGGAGGCTGTGTTTGAGGTGGAGCGGGTGGTGGCCGAGGGCGGGCGACTGGAGGTGCACTATCGTCGGGCGAACGAGAAATCGGACGCGACGTTCCAGGTGAAAAACTTCCTCGCCTTGAGGATTCCGCGTGGCGATTACGCTATGATCTCGTTCTTCGAGAATCAAGAACCGGTCGGCACCTTGAATGTAGCGGAAGGCCAGTGGGCGGTTCCGGCGATGGCGGACGACGCGAAGTAGCCGCGGACCAGGGCCTCATCGGCATTGCTGCAAGATGGAGTGATCCATCTCTTCCTGGGTGACGATCGCGATTTCGTTCTAGGGGAAGTGATTGCCATGAAACAGGGTCAAGGTACCATCGTCATCGACAATGGCCAGTTGATTCGAGGCACCGGCGAAGCCGCCATTCCCGCCGGTTGCGTCGTCATCGAGGACGGGCGCATTGCGTTCGCCGGCGCCGCGGCCGATCTGCCGGAACGCTATCGCTCGTCATCGGCGCCCCGCATCGACGCGCGAGGCGGAAGCATCCTGCCGGGGCTGGTCGAAGCGCACTTCCATCCGACGTACTTCAATGTCGCGGCGCTTGAGGACCTGGATATCAAGTATCCGGTCGAGTACGTGACGCTGCTGGCGGCGGCGAACGCGAGGCTGGCGCTAGAGTGTGGTTACACGGCGGCGCGCAGCGGTGGCAGCCTCTTCAATATCGACGTCTGGTTGAAGAAGGCCATCGAGCAGGATCTTACGCCGGGCCCGCGACTCGCGGCCAGCGGGCG
>CAZUJM010000007.1:0-25160 GCA_964620405.1 uncultured Pirellulaceae bacterium
TGGGCTTGGCGCCTGTGGCAAGCGGCCGGGTCCAGGCCGAATCGAAGTGGTCGTTGAAGATAATGGCTCCCGCCTGGGGCAAGAAGGATGCGCCGCCTTCGGGCCTCTATTCGAAGTCGAAACAGCCTTCGATGTGGACCAAAATGAGCAACAGCAGCAAGCGGATGGTGGCCAAGTCCAAGGAGGCGGTTCCGGACTGGCTCATGCCCGAAACGCAGAGCAAGGTTCGCAAGTCGAGCGATGCGGTCAAGACCTCCGCGGAGCGGGTGCGCGAGGAAGCTCGCACGGCACGACGCAATATCTTCGCTCCCTGGAGTTCGACGGAGCAGGAGGAGGAGAAGGATCGTCCCAAGACGGTGCCCGACTTCCTCGCTCTGCCCAAGCCCGAGTAGGTCTGGCGTGGCGCGGTCCGGCACGGAGGACGAAATCGCTCCGTGCATGACGGGCGTGGGAGCTGTTTTCCCCTGTCGGAACACTGGTCGGGGAACTATGCTGGAGCGCCTGCGAGCATCCCTGGCGGCCAGGGACGGTCGACTGCCTGAGCCTGTCAACCGCTTCTCCGGTCTGCCAGCAACCGTCCGGGCCCGGTCGATCGGACAAGCAATCCCCCGGCTCACGAAGGACTTCCCGCTGCCATGTACCGTCGTTCATTCTTGCGCGGCACGCTCGTTGGAGCGACCGCGTTTCTCGCCTCGCGTCCTGCTGCGCTGATCGCTTCGCCCGAACTGGAAGGAATCGCCTGCCGGTCGGTGCATCTCGGGTATCCAGCACCGGTGGGGGACGTCTTTCACAACGAAGTGAACGTCGTCGAGTCGCATCCGGGGACCTACTTCTGCGTGTGCGGTTTTCAGCACGGCTATTTTGGCATCCAGGAACTGGGCCGCGGGAAGAAGGTCGTCATCTTCTCCGTGTGGGACCCGGGGAACCAGAACGATCCGAACGTCGTGCCCGAGGACCAGCGTGTGCGACGCGTTTTCCTGGGAGACGGTGTGCGCACCGGTCGGTTTGGAAACGAGGGAACAGGCGGCCAGTCGTTCTACGATTTGGCGTGGAAGGAACAGGTCAGCTATCGGTTCTGTGTCCTCGCGCGTCGTGTCGAAGGCGGCAAGCGGACGCAGTTCGCGGCATTCCTGCACACGCCGGAGCTGGACAAGTGGAAGCCGCTTGTAGGCTTTGAACGCGTGACCAAGAATGAGCTGCTGAGCGGCTACTACGCCTTCATCGAGGACTTCCAGCGCGACCGCGTGTCGGCCACGAAGACTCGAACGGCTACCTTCGGGAATGGGTGGATCCGCGATGAGCAGGGCCAGTGGCAATCCCTGGGCAAGGCTCGGTTCACCGGGGATGGGAATCCCGTGATGAACATCAACTCACGACTGGTCGAGGGCCGGCGTTTCCTGCTCTCCACCGGAGGCGACATCCGCAACGACGGCAACCCGCTCGGGGAAACCATGTCCCTGGAGGAGACGGGGACCGCTCCCCAGGACCTGCCCGACTGGAACGACGTGCCTGTCTGAACGTGACGCGGGCAGGGCGGTTTCGCCGAAGTGTCCTAGGGCGCCGGCGGCGGTGTTGGCGGCGGTGTCGGCGGCGGTGTCGGCGGCTGCGGGACTTCGATCGCCTCGATGTCGCGAATGGCTCGTTCCAGCAGTTCCCGGTTGCGCCCGCCGGACGCCTCGAGGACCTTGCGGAGCACTGGCAACTGCCCCTTGGCCTCCGGGCCGAGTTTCTTGAGCAGGTGGAGCGCGTAGAATCGCCGACGTCGGTCCGATTGCTGATCCTCGAGAATCTGCATGATCAGCGGCAACGCCTCGGCCGGCGCCGCGTCGATCTTGCGAATCGCTTCCGTAGCCGCGTCCGCGTCGACATCGCTTGTCATGAGCTGCAGCAGGCGTGGTACCGCCGGGACGGAGTCGCTGCCCCAGGAGCCGAGTATCTGGGCGACCTCACGACGGACGGTCCATTCGCCATCGTCCAGGCCGGGACGCACCTGTCCGATGGCCTGGGTTCGGTCCTCTTGGACGACCGCGATCGTCTGGTAGACGGCTCGTCGAACCTGGGGATCGCTGTCGTGCGTCAATTCCAGCAGGCGTTCCAAGGCGAGTTTGGCCTGGGGACCCGTTGGACGCAGGGCCTCCACGGCGGCGATGCGCAGGGATGCACTCTCTTGGCGGCTGGTTTCGACGAGGGACTGGATCGTCTCTGGGGGGAGAACGCCGAGCTGCGCAAGGGCCAGGGCGGACTGCAGGCGGACCCGCTCCTCTGCATCCTGGAGGTGTCGCGTCAGTGGCGGGATCGCGTTGGCGGCCCAGTTTTTACCTCGCCCCAGCGTTTCGGCGCTCGCGGCCCGGATCGCCGGGTCGGCGTCCTCCAGCATGTGCAGCAGGTTTTCCACCGCCGAGGACGGCAGCGGTTCCAAGGCCTTCAACCCCTGCATTGCTTGGATCCGCACGTTCTGGCTGGCATCGCCCAGTCCGATCAGAATCGGTTCCATGATCTGTTCCGGGGTGCCCCCCAGACGCACGAGCGATGACAGCACGGCGGCTCGCAGGTCGGCATCGGAGTCCTTCAAGAGTGCGGCGAGTGCCGGACGAGCGTCCGTGGCCGCGGCACCCTGATGGCCGATCGCTTCCGCAGCCGCCCGGCGAACTTCCGGCGATTCGTCCGCCAGGAAGGGCGTCAGCGCCTGGACGTTGTCCGCGTGGGCGGGCATCGTCCCGAGGACCAGGCAGGCCAGGGCGCGGCAGCGAGGCTCGGAGTGCTTCGTGAGTTCCACGAAGGTTCCTCGCGACGACGGGCCATACTGGCTTGCCACTCGCGCCGCGTCGGCGGGCAGGAGGGTGCCCGACGCGACCGACTCGACGAGGGACGGAATGGCGTCCGCTCCCATGCGAACGATGGCCGATTCGAGCGTCGCATTCCGACTGGCGGCAACTCGCGGCAGCAGCTGCGCGAGGACCGGCAGAGCCTTCGGACCCAGCTCGACGAGATTCTGCAGCGCCAATCGAGCTTCTTCCGGGGGGCCATCGAGCAGGCGTACGAGTTCGGGCAAGGCCGCCACGGACGTTTCCGGCAACGTCAGGAGGGATTCCAACGCGGCCACGCGCACTGTGGCTTCCGGATCCTGGAGGGCCGCCAGCACGGTCGAGCGGGTGGTGCCTTCGTCCGGAGCAATCGAAGCCAGGGCTCGCACCACGGCGGCTCGCACCGAAGCGTCCTGGTCGCCGATCCGCTCGCCCAAGGCAGGCAGGGCCGACGCGGCCGCGGCTCCCAACTCGCCCAGCAGTTGCGCTGCCTGCTGGCGGGCCGCGGATCGTTCGTTGGACAGTTCGGGACGCAACGCATCCACGCCGCGGTCACCCAACTGCCGGAACGATTCAAGTGCCGCGGATCGCACGGACGCATCGTCATCCCCGAGGCGCGCGGCTAGTTCCGGCAGCAGCGTATGTCCGGAGGGATCCATCCATCCGACGGCAAGCGTGCCGCCGGCGCGAATCTTCGGGTCCCCCTGCCGGAGTGCATCGGCCACCACTTCGGGTCGCTGCCGCGCGATGCGGGCCAACGCGAAGGCGGCCCGATAACGCTGCTGGTCGTCCCCGCCCCGCATCTGCTCGAGGATGTTGGGAACGGCCGATTCCGCCGCCGGTCCCAGCCCGGCGATGGCCTGCAACGCTCCGAGGTTTACCTGCGGGTCATGATCCTGCAGCACCTTCAGCAGGCCCGGCAATGCCGGCAGCGCTTGCTCGCCCACCAAGGTCAGTTCGTGCACCGAGTCGCGACGAACCTGCAGGTCGGCAGACTCCAGGCCTTTGGCGAGCGCGGCCACATCCGGCGTCGAGCCTGCCTCCGATTCCGCTGCAGGGGCTGCCTCCTGCGCGGAAACGGTCGCGGACAGCAGGCTCGCCGTGCTAATTAACACGACGCACGCCAGGGCCGCGCCAACCAGCATGCCGCCTACCAAGTCTCGGCAGGCCCGTAACCTCCAACGGATCGGAGACCGACCCCGGGACGATGTCCACTGCTCCGAAACGCAATCGGCAGCGGGCGCAGGAGCGGAGGGTGACCCCGGAGGGGCAACTGCGGACGGCATGGCCTCACGCGACGCGTCTAGCGGCACGGGGAAACGGCTTGTGGGGAAGGAGCTCATGGTTCAGGCCAGCAGCGGCAGACGCCCTGTGCTGTCCGCCATGGAAGGCACCCGCACCTCCATGCGATCGAGCAGGGACAGGAACAGGTTGGTCATCGGAGTTTCGATGGGATAGCGCAGGTGTCGACCGGTGCGTAGCGTTCCTCCGCCTCGCCCGGCAAGCAGCACGGGCAAGTTGTCGTGGTTGTGGCGGTTGCCGTCTCCCAACCCGCTGCCGTAGACAATCATGCAGTTGTCCAGCAGCGAACCATCCCCCTCGGGAATCGTGTCCAGCCGCTCCAGGAAGTAAGCGAACTGCCGCATGTGGTACTCGTTGATACGCTGGATCTTGGCCAGTTTCTCCGCGTCACCGCCGTGGTGGGACAGATCGTGGTGGCCTTCCGGCACGCCGATTTCTCCGTAGCTGCGATTGCTGCCCGCCTGCGCGAACATGCAGGTGGCGATGCGGGTCTGGTCTGTCTGGAAGGCCAGCGTGACCATGTCGAGCATCAGCCGCACATGCTCGGCGAAGTCCTTCGGAATGCCCTCGGTCGGCGCGTCGTACTCGATCTTCGCCGCCGCTTTCTCGGCCTCCTCGTCGCGCTGCACACGCAGCTCAATCTGGCGCACGGAGTCCAGGTATTCATCCAGTTTCCGCCGGTCGTTCTGGCTGACGCGACGATGCAGGTCGCGGGCGTCGTCCTGGATGTAGTCGAGCAGGCTGTGCTTCAGGGACTTCCGCTGTTCGGTGGCCGACCGATCGCCGTTTTCCGTCAGTTTGCCAAACAGCCGTTCAAACACCTGCCGCGGCTCGATCTCCTTGCCCGTGGGCGCTGTCGGAGATTTCCAGGAGATGTTATGCGAGTAGGCGCAGCTGTAACCGGAATCGCAGTTGCCGGAATCCCGGGAACGATCGCAGCCGAGTTCGAGGGAGGGAAAACGCGTGAGGTGGCCGACATGCTGGGCGGCGATCTGGTCGACAGACGTTCCGACATGGATGTTGCCAGCGTCTGTTTTGCGGGGCTGGCTGCCGGTGAGGAAGACGGAGGCCGAGCGGGCATGGTCGCCGGCGCCATCCCCGTTGGCGCGACCGCGCGCGTGGGTCAGGCCGCTGATGATGTTCAGGGACCGCTTGACCTTTTCCAGCGGCTTCAGTGTCGCGGGGAGTTCGTACGCGTAGCCGTCCTGGGCCGGCGTCCAGTGGTCGAGGTTTACGCCGTTGGGCACGAAGAAGAAGGCCATGCGGCGCGGCCCCGCCGCAGCGGCAGCCTCCGCCGTGGCAGCCTGGGCCACGGGCGACTGCATGACGTCGAGAAGGGGCAGAGCCAGGGTGGCCCCCAGTCCGCGCAAAACCGTACGTCGCGAGATCTGCCATGCTGCTGCCATGATCGAACTCCTGGGTGATGGTCCTGCCCAAGGTTTGGGCCGGATTCGCCAAGCTTCTGGGGTAAGCCGTAAGGGAACTTTCAGGGGGAGCCGTTGCTGGGTTCAGGAAAGGATGCCGAGGAGGAATGTAGCCATCGAGATGCGGGGGCCGGTTGAAGTCGCCGTGGACTCGGGGAACGCGGGTCAGTTCTCCAGCTGGATCGTTTCACGTTGCTGGAACGGAAGACAGCCGACGATCTCCTGGACCAGTGTATGAAGGTGGTAGCCGTCGGCGGCCATGCGTTCACCGATACGGCGGACTTCGCACTCGTCGGCGGCCGAGAGTTCGCGTCCCAGGGCGTAGATGAGCATCTTTTCGGTCAGGCAGCGGACGAACTGATCGCGGCGATCGGACAAGATCAGTCGACGAAGTTCAGCGGGGCCCGAAAACTTCTGGTTTCCCGGCAAGGTCCCCGAGGCATTGATCGCGAACTGACCGTCTTGGTCGCGCCAGGCGCCGATCGCGTCGAAGTTCTCGAAGCCGAATCCCAACGCGTCCATCTTGGTGTGGCAGACCGCGCACGACGGGTCGGCGCGGTGCTGCTCCATGCGCTCGCGCAGGGAGCCGAGCAGTTCCGTTTCGCCTTCCTCGGCCAGCAACTGCACGTTAGGCGGTGGCGGCGGCGGGGGCGCACCCAGGATGTTCTCAAGAATCCATTTGCCTCGCTTTACCGGCGAAGTCCGCGTGGGGTTGGAGGTCAGGGTGAGCACGCTTGCCTGGGTCAGCAGGCCGCCGCGTCGGGCATCCGGCAAGGCCACCTGGCGGAACTCCGCTCCCTCCACTCCGGCAATTCCATAGTGACGAGCCATCGGCTCGTTGAGGAACGCGTAGTCGGCGTCCAGGAACTCAAGAACGCTTCGATTGCCCTCGACGATGTGCGCGACGAAAGCCAGGGTCTCCCGCTTCATCGACTCCCGCAGGTCATCATTGAAGGAGGGAAACCGTTGCGGATCGGGGACAATCTTGTTCAGGTTGCGGAGTTCAAGCCACTGTCCGAAGAAGTTCTCAACCAGCGCCTGAGCCTTGGGATCGGCAAGCATCCGCCGGACCTGGTCGGCTTGCGTAGCCGGCGTGGCGAGCTGACCGCTCTCCGCAAGACGAAACAGTTCGTCATCCGGCATGCTGCTCCAGAGGAAGTACGACATGCGCGTGGCGAGTTCGTATCCATTCAGCGGACGGGCGGACAGGGACGGTTCCGAAGGTCCATCGAGTTCGATGCGAAAGAGGAAGTGGGGAGAGGCCAGCGAGGCCACCAGCGGAAGGGCCAGGTTTTGCGGAAAGGAAACTCCCGCCGCAGCCTCTTCGCGATAGAGCACCATCAGGCGCTCGAGTTCCCCATCACGCAGCGGGCGGCGGAAAGCCCGCCGCGTGTGCTGCTCCAATATCAGCCGAACTCGCTGCTCTTCAGGCTGGTCCGACAGCCCCGGGCCGTTCGCGACCGCCAGAAGTCGATCCCGCAGGGCGGGCGTATCGAGGACCTGCCGTACCACGCCTTCCGCTGCTTCGAGGTACTTCTCCATCAGGAGGGTCGGCATCGAAAGCACTTCGGCGATGTTGTCAAATCCCTTGCCGGTATCGTCGACCGGAAAGTCTTCGGCGGGTCGGAAGTCGATGCCCAGCAGGTCACGGAGCGTCAGGTTGTACTCCGAGCGATTGAGGCGTCGGAAGGTGACTCGGCCTGGCCGGCTGATCGAGCCGCAATCCACCTGGCCGAGGAGTTCCTCCAGCTTGGCGATGCCCTGCGCACGTTCCTCTTCGGTCGGCTGTGGCTCCGAATCCGGCGGCATCTCCCGCAGGCGGATCTTCTCGAGGACGACGCGCCAGAGATTGTGCTGTTCGCTGAGGTTCAGTTCCTCGGAGCGAAAGTCCAGACGCACCTTCGCCTCGGGCGTCTCCCCGCCATGGCAGTCGGTGCAGTAGTTCTGCAGCAGCGGTTGCAGCGACTGGTAGCAGTCAGCCGCGACGGGAGTCGAGCCTGCCCCCTCGGCGCCGAGGCCTCGTCCCGGCGTCACGGCCAGCAGCCAGCAGGCGACTGCCAGACTCAGGCTGCGAGTTAGCGGGGGCCTTCGGTTCATGACGACCTCGGTCACAGCGACCTATCGAAGCGGGCCAGGGGAGCGGTGGACGGCCGGGGGTGGGACCGATTGGACACGGGGAAGCGAGTGCTCTGGCCGGAGGTAGCAGGGCCTCTGCGTCCCTCCGGACCCGCATTCATCGGTGCCCGGAGTATATCAAAACCGCAAAGACGCCGGGAATGCAATTCCGGAAAACGACGCCTGCCTTTGGGGGCACGGTCGGCGATTCGCCTGCCACGCAAGGCGACCTTCTACCTGCTGGACGAGGGACCGCGAACCTTGGGGGATTCGCGACCGATCCCCGCACGGCGCTCGTTCGTGGACGATCGCGTATCTCCCCACCAGTGGCTCGGCGGACCAAGCATGTTCACGAAGAGAAACTATCCGGAGGATCGCGGCAGGTCCGGATGGGCCGACAGACGCTCCAGCGGATGCGGGATGTGACGTCCCTGTCCGAGATAGGTGGAACCGGACGGGGCGGCCCAGCGGACGCCATTGGCGAGGATGCGCCGCACGTTCCCGTCGTAGTAGATGGGGAAGGTTTCATGGCCCGGACGAAAGTAGAAGATCTTCCCCTTGCCGCGTCGGAACGTGCAGCCCGAACGAAACACCTCGCCCCCTTCGAACCAGCTGATCGTCAGCAGCTCCTCCGGCGCCGGGATGTCGAAATGCTCGCCGTACATCTCGGTGGCCGGAAGTTCGAAATACTCTCCCTCGATACCTTCCAGGATGGGGTGCGATGGATCCACGATCCAGATGCGTTCGCGTTCCCCGGCGTCGCGCCAACGCAGCATGCAGGAAGTTCCCATCAGACGCACGAAGATGCGGGAGAGGTGGCCTGAGTGGAGGACCACCAGCCCCATGCCTTCGAGCACGCGGCGTTGCACGCGATCGACCACGGAGTCCGACACACGGTCGTGGGCCAAATGGCCCCACCAGGTCAGGACATCGGTCTGCGCGAGGCGTTCGGCCGTCAGCCCGTGTTCGACCTCCTCCAGGGTGGCCGTCTGCACCTCGACGGCCGTGCCGAGCTGTTCCCGGAGCCCCTCGGCGATCACCGCATGGATGCCCGAGGGGTAGATGCCCTGGACGGCTGGATTCTGTCGCTCGTGCAGGAACTCGTTCCATACCAGGACGCGCAGGGGGGGGCTGCTCATCGGGACTCCTTCGCACCAGGGAACCGCATCCGAAAATCAATCCGCCCCGGCACTGTAACGGCCCGTGCCGCGAATCGCAACGGAATCCACCGGAACGGTTGCCCGTGTCCACCTGGGGCGGTTGCCCGTGTCCACCTGGGGCAGGGCGTGGGCGGACACGGTCCAATCACGAAGTCGGGGGGCGGAAGAGCGTCAACGCTTGCGTTAGAATTCGAACATGACCAAACATCTCATTCTCGGCACCGCCGGACACATCGACCACGGCAAGACCACGCTCATCCGTTGTCTCACGGGAGTGGACACCGACCGTCTTCCCGAGGAGAAGCGGCGCGGCATAACGATCGAGCTGGGATTCGCGGAACTCGACCTGGGCGACTATCGTCTGGGGATCGTCGATGTGCCCGGGCACGAGCGTTTCGTACGCCAGATGCTTTCTGGAGCCACCGGCATGGACCTGGCCATGCTGGTAGTGGCTGCCGACGACTCCGTCAAACCGCAGACTCGCGAACATCTGGATGTGCTCCGGATGCTGGACTTGCGCGCGGGGGTGATCGTGTTGACGAAGGCGGATGCCGTCGAGCCGGGCTGGCTGGAGCTGGTTCGGGACGAGGTCCGTGAACTGGTGCGCGGAACCTTCTTGGAACGCGCGCCGATCGTGGCCACCAGTTCGGTGACGGGGGAGGGCCTGGATGCGCTGCGCGACGCGTTGCGGGCGGCTGCCGAGGAAGTGGGGGCCCGAGCCGACGCGCGGCTGGCGGCTCCCTTTCGCATGGCCATCGATCGGGCGTTCACCGTGGCCGGTCATGGCACGGTCGTCACGGGCAGCGTGACCAGCGGGCAGGTGTCCGTGGAGGATCCGCTGGAGGTGCTGCCGGGCGGAGTCCTCGTGCGGGTACGAGGTCTCCAGAACCATGATCGTCGCGTGACGACGCTGGTGAGCGGCCAGCGGGCGGCCATCAACTTGGCGGGCATCCACCACGACCAGGTGCGACGCGGAGACGAACTGGCAAGTCCTGGGGTTCTACTGCCGAGCCGTCTGGTGACAGCTTGGCTGGAGGTGCTGCCGACGGCGGCCCACCCGTTGAAACGACGTGAACTGGTCCGGTTCCATGTCGGCACGGCGGAGGTGCTGGCGCGTGTGGTGCCCCTGGACGCCGAACGACTGGAGGCGGGGCAGTCGGGACTGGTGCAGCTCTTCCTTCGCGAGCCCGTGGCGACGACCTGGGACCAGCCCTTCGTGCTCCGCAGTGAGTCGCCGGTGCAGACGGTCGCTGGTGGACGCGTGCTGGTCCCCAAGGCCGCCAAGATCCGCCGCGCTTCCACTCGCATCCTGCAGCGGCTGCAAGCCCTGCGCTCGCAGGAGGAAGCCACGCGGGCGGACGCATCGCTCTACTTCGCTGGTCCGACCATCCAGGGGGCGCGGGACTTGCGACGCATCGCGGGAGTGACTGCGCCCGACGCGGTCTTTGAGGAACTGGTCAAGTCCGCGGCGGTTGTGAAGACCCAAGGCAGCGGCCAACGACTGATCTGGTTGCATGCGGGACGCTTGGAAGAAAACGCGGAGCGGGTTGTCGCGGCATTGAATCGACTGCACGACGCATCACCGCTGCAACGGATGTTTGATCGTTCCCTGATCGCTGGCCGTTTCCAGCACTGGGGCGATCCCGCCGTGCTCGACGCGACCCTGGCCGTGCTGCGGAAGCAGCGGCGGATCCAGCAGACGGACCGCATGCTGGGGCTGAGTGATCGCGGACCGCAGTTGGTCAAGGGCGAGCAGGAGCTGCTGGACCAATTGGTCGAGCGATACCGATCGGCCGGCCTGCAGCCGCCTACGGTGGCCGAGTGCCGCGATGCCGCGACCAAGCATCAGAAGTCGGTGCCTTCCCTGCTGAAACTGGCCGTGGTGGACGGCCTGCTGGTGGAGGTCGGCAAGGATCTCTACCTGCATGCTTCCGTCGCGGAGGAGATGCGGCGGGTGCTGAAGGAGGAGTTCCAGCGGCGAGGGACCATGACCGTGAGCGACATCCGCGACATCCTGCAGGTCTCGCGAAAATATGCCGTTCCCTTCTGTGAGTACCTGGACCGGAGCGGGTTCACCATCCGCGAAGGCGACTTGCGCCGGTTGAGCCCGTCCGGGGAGCAAGCTACCGTGTAGGGGCGGCGTGGGGGGCCTGTCTCTGCGTGGTTGCCCTTGCCCCATTGAACTGTTCGAATCGCTCGGTTGGATCGCCCGCTTTCAAGGATGCCTCGTCGGACCTCGCGGAATGGCCGGACGGCGGAGCCTTCAAGGAGTTTCCATGTCATCGCAAAATCCTCTGCGTCGGCTGCCTTCCGTGCATGAACTGCTGGAGAGTCCGCCGCTGCGCGGGCTGGTGGACCGCTTCAACCATCACGTGGTGGTCGGGGAAGTACGCTCGTTCCTTGACAACCTCCGCGGCGAACTGCAGCAGAAGGCGGCCGAAGTCCGCGTGCCGGCGCCCCAGGAACTGGCCGACCGGATCGCGCGATGGATCGTCGCCGACCAGCAGCCGCGGCTGCGTCCGGTCATCAACGCCACGGGCATCCTGCTCCACACGGGCCTTGGTCGGTCGCCCTTGGCCGAGGAAGCCATCCATGAAGTCACGGCGATCGCCTCGGGATACGCGAGCTTGGAGGTGGACTTGGAGAGCGGCCAGCGGTCCCAACGCACGATCAGTGCCGAACGCCTGCTCGCGGAACTCACGGGGGCCGAAGCGGCGCTGGTGGTGAATAACAACGCCGGAGCCACCCTGCTGGCGTTGGCCAGCCTGGGACGCGGGCGTGAAGTCATCGTGTCGCGTGGACACCTCGTGGAGATTGGCGGAAGCTATCGGCTGCCCGAGGTGATGACGGCCAGCGGTTCCATTCTTCGGGAGGTGGGGACCACCAACAAGACACGCATCCGCGACTACGAACTGGCGATCGGACCGGCGAGCGGCGCACTGCTACGCGTGCATCCGAGCAACTATGTGATCAGCGGTTTCACGGAGCAGGCTTCGCTGGAGGAGCTTGTGGAGTTGGGAGGTCGGCACGGGCTGCCTGTGATCGACGATATCGGTTCGGGAGCGCTGGTGGATTTCAAGAAGTTCGGCCTGCCGGGAGAACCGATGCCGGCCGAGAGCATCCGCGCCGGAGCGGATCTTGTCCTGTTCAGCGGGGATAAACTGCTGGGGGGACCGCAATGCGGGATCCTCGTGGGACGGCGCAAATTCATTGAGCAGTTGCTGCGGGATCCGCTGACACGCGCTCTTCGTGTCGACAAGATGACCCTGGCGGCCCTGGTCGCCACGCTGCGGCTGTATCGCGACCCGCAGGTCGCGCAGGAACGAATTCCCCTGCTGCGACTGCTGTCGGCCTCGCCCGACAACTTGAGGAATCGCGCTGAACGGCTGGCACCCCAACTGCAGGCCCTGCCTGCGATCGAAAAGGCCGAGGCCGTGGCGGGGACGACCTTCCTCGGGGGTGGGTCGGTTCCCACGCAGGAACTCCCTACCTGGTGCGTGGCCTTGGAGCCCCGCGGTGGCAAGGTCGACGCGTTCGCGCGGCGTCTGCGCACGGGAACGCCCGCCGTCTTCGGGCGTATCCACCAGGAACGCCTGCTGCTGGATCTGCGAGCGGTCTACCCGGCCCAGGATGCGCAGCTGATTGACGCCGTGCGGGACCTGGGGCAGCCCGAAGCGGCCGAATAAGTGGCGAGATGACGCCAGCACGAACGCAGAGGCCCTCTCCCGACGCGAGGCAGCCTATCCCGGAGAGGCACCCGAAGAAGGGTGCCGAATCTGCTGGCGTGATACAGGCCTGGCTTTTCGCAGGCCCCTTCTTTATCGCCGGACGAAGGCTCCACCGGACCGGCGTTGCTCCTGCTTCCTCACCCCAGCCCTTGGGCTGCGACGGTCCGGAGCCGGCACGGGCCTCCCCGGCCCCTTGTGCCTCCTGGGGAGCCACTGGGGCTCTTGGAAACGGGCTCGTTGCCAACACGGGACGCGAGCGACATAATGCGGGATTCTCAGCTCGGATGGTCGGCTAGCAGCAAAGGAGCGGCAGCCATGCATGACAAGATCCTTCTCAGCGGCATCACATTCGATGATGTTCTGCTCCTGCCCAGCTACAGCGAGGTCGTGCCTGCGGATGTCTCGGTCCAGACTCGTCTCACCGACCGCATCCAGCTGAACGTCCCGCTGCTTAGCTCCCCCATGGATACGGTCACCGAGAGCGCCATGGCGATCGCCCTGGCTCAGCATGGTGGCTTGGGGGTGATCCACAAGAACATGTCGATCGAACGACAGACCAAGGAGGTGGATCTCGTCAAACGCAGCGCCAATGGCATCATCAGCGATCCAGTGACGCTGCCACCGACAGCAACAGTAGCGCAGGCGCAAGAGGTGATGGAGAAGCACAACGTCTCGGGCGTGCCCATCACCCAGCCCGACGGACGCCTTGCTGGCATTCTCACGCGTCGCGACCTGCGTTTCCTCGAACGAAGCGAGCAGCCCGTTTCGGAGGTGATGTCGAGTGATAATCTGGTGACGGCGACGGGGAGAGTAACGCTTGAGGAAGCTGAAAAGATTTTAACGGCAAAAAAGGTGGAGAAGCTTCTGCTGGTTGACGAAAATTACAAACTGACCGGACTGATCACCATCAAGGACATCGACATGCTCAAGCGGTTCCCAACCGCTTGCAGGGACAGCCAGGGGCGGCTCCGAGTGGGAGCGGCCATCGGCGTGTACGACTTCGATCGGGCAGCCAGCCTGATCAGCAAGGATGTTGACATCCTGATTGTGGACAGTGCCCATGGTCACTCGCGCAATGTCATCGAGACCGTGCGGGAGGTGAAGAAGCGGTGGGACATCGACGTGGTCGCCGGCAATGTGGCGACCCGGGAAGGTGCCCGCGACCTGATTCGAGCTGGCAGCGATGCTGTCAAGGTCGGCATCGGTCCGGGCTCCATCTGCACCACACGCGTCATCTCCGGGGTAGGAGTACCCCAGGTCACGGCCATTTATGAAGCAGCGCAGGCGGCCAAGGAGGCGAACGTGCCCATCATCGCCGATGGTGGGATCCGTTTCTCCGGCGACCTGACCAAGGCCATCGCGGCGGGAGCACACGTGGCGATGATCGGTGGTCTGTTCGCCGGGTTGGCGGAGAGTCCCGGGCAGCTGATCCTGTACCAAGGCCGGACCTTCAAGGTCTACCGCGGGATGGGGTCGCTGGGCGCCATGGTCAAGGGTTCCAGCGAGCGTTATCGCCAGAGTCCGACGGACTCGGGGACGGGCAAGCTGGTGCCGGAGGGCGTGGAGGGTCGGGTTCCCTTTAAGGGCCCGCTAGGACCATTCGTATACCAGCTCGTAGGGGGGCTTCGAGCGGGTATGGGATACTGTGGCTCTAGAACGATCGAGGAGTTGCGGACGGAATCGCGATTCATCCAAGTGACGGCGGCGACCGTTAGAGAGAGCCATCCCCATGACATCGCCATTACGCAGGAAGCCCCAAACTACAGTCCGGAATACCCTCTTGGCGAGGGTGGTTGAGCGGCCGGCAATCGCCGGGCCCGTTCCCACGCTGGCCGCAGGCGGACACGGCTCGACCGACCGCGTGGAACGCCGCGGCGGCGAGTTCGGACTCGCGAGCAGGATCTTCCGGTCGAGTCTTCTCGGCCTGGCCCTGATCGGAATCGTCGGCTGCAGTTCCTCGGCCCTCGCGGCTTCACCCGCCGCGGCAAAAGCGGGCGTTCCTGAGTCCCAGGGTTCAGGACACGCCAACGCCGGGTCTCTGCAAGATACCTCGTCAGGGTCCGCTGCCCAGCGAGGCGAGACCAAGCTGAACTGGACGCGTCCGCGGCCGGCCAAGTTGGCGGCTGGTGCCCGTCCCGCAACGCCTGCGACCAAGCCGTCGCAGCCATCTGCGGGAACTGCAGGCAGCCAGCCGAAGTCCTCAGCCGCGGTCACACGAGCAGCATCGAGGGCAGCCCAGTTGGCTCGAGACGAGCAGGCTCGCCGCGCGTCGCAGGTCGCGCGAGCTTCGCACGAGGAGTCGGCTGACACAGATCCTCAGGACTCGGAGTCGGTTGCAGCGGAGCCGAGTGAGTTTCCGCAGACGCTGGTTCCTCCCGCGAACGCCTTGCCGCTGCTGAACGCGAAGGCGGCGGAATCGTCAGAGGAGGCGGAGTTTCCCACACGCCGCGCCGACCTGGCCTTGGAGCCCGAGGTGGACGGCGAGCAGCCGCGACTGGTGGCCGAGGAACTCGACGCCTTGGAGGAGTCTGACAGCACGCTTCGCGAGATGATGGATGCCGTCGCGGTCTCCGCGACCTCCACCGAACTGCAGATGGCTTCGCGTTTGCAGCCCGCGGGGGATACCGACCTGGAACGGCCGGCCGACCTGCCGGGCGATTCCGAGCCCGCGACGGACGCAATGCTCCAGGACGTCTTTGGAGCGGATGGCGAGAACGCGGCAGGCTCCCCGAGCGAGGTGCCCGCGGCACCCGAATTGCCGGGCGAACCGGCCGAGATTCTTCCGCCGGACGCGACGGCCGAAGGGGCTGCGGAGAGCACTCCCATCATGCCGTCGGAAGGACCAGCTCCGGGCGAAGAGGAAGCCATGCTCGACCCGGGTGACTTTGTGCCCGAGGGCTCCCAGCCTGGCGACGCGGAACCGCCCGCGAAGCGGGAACCCGGCGATGAGGTGGTGGACTTCAACGGTCGCGACTGTGCCCGGGAACGCCACATGCTTCAGTCCGCCTGGCACGAAATGCGGCAGACTCCCCTGCATTCCATCTCCCTGGACATCACCCCTTCGCTGGAACCCACGGGGACGGCGGAGGAAGCGGAGAAGGCCCGCATCGAGAACATGGAGCGAGCACCGGCTCGCGTGTGGCACGACAAGGACGGTCAGGTCGTGGCCCGCGGCAAGATGGTCGATTTCAAGAACTCACGCGTCCTCGTTCAGGACGAGTCGGGGCAGTTGAAGCATCTGTCCTGGTACCAGCTTGGCAACGATGAACTGTGCTTCGTCAGTTCCTGGTGGGAACTGCCGACGGACGCGACGGCCGAGAATGCGAAATTCGCCGGACGCCACTGGACGCCGCTCACGATGACCTGGGTGGCCTCCGCGCTGTGCCACAAGCCGCTCTACTTCGAGGACGTGCAACTGGAACGCTATGGTCATTCCGCCAAACCGGTCCGGCAGGCGGCTCTCTCGGGAGTGCATTTCTTCGGGAGCATCTTCCTGCTGCCGTACCACATGGGGATGAACCCGCCCACCGAGTGCCAGTATGCCCTCGGCTACTACCGCCCCGGTTCATGTGCACCCTGGTTGGTGCCCGCGTTCCCCTGGAGCGGACGGGGAGCCCGCATGCAGGCGGGAGCCTTGTCCGGAGCGATCCTCTGGTACCCGTAGACTCGACAGGGCACATGCCGAAGGCACTCGCCGTCCGATGGAGGACGCGCGGGTTGCCACGAGTCCACGAACGCGAGATCGCCAGAAAGTATTGAAGAGATTTCCGCTGGGAGCGATTGGGGATGCGGCCACTCTGGCAACAGAGTGGCCGTTATCTTTTGATAGGCTTCGAATTCGAGCCGTCCGATGAGGCCGTTCAGCCCAGCCCCTGGCAGCCGCCCATGCCGCACTGGGGGCGACCACAACCGCCGGACATGCCGCTGATCGGCAACTCCCCGCCCCGCACTCCCGGCGCCGCCGGGACGCTCCACTGCTTTGCCAGCGCGTGGCTGCCGCAATGCGGGCATTTCGGCCGTTCGGACTCGGAGCGAATCAGCAGTTCACAGGCTCGGTGACAGCTTTCGCAGGCGTACTCGTACAGCGGCATGGGGAGATCTCCAGAAGGAACCGCAGGCAGGATCACGGACCTCTTATTCTAATCCCCTGGTGCGGGCAGGACGAGACGCGCGACAAGGCTTGGCCTGGGGGAACTGCTGTCGCCGTGGCCCGCGGTTCCACTGTGGGTCAGGGCCGTGGGGCGATTTCGGAGTGACCGGTCCCCTGGATCTTGCGGGTGATTTCCGCCTTGAGGTGTTCTAGCACCGACTCCTTGTCGGTCTCGGCGAGGATCCGCTGGACGACCGACTTGGGAGCTTCTTCCCCCCAGGACGCTCCATGCTCCAAGTAGTACTTGGCGGCTTTTCCCACGATCAGGGAGCCGTAGCCGGCGGCAGCGCCCTGGGGAATCGCCGTGACGACGGCTCCAGCCCCGAACGTCAACGTCTTGAAGGCGCCCGCCAGCAGGTGCGTCGCGAACTCGGAGGCCATGACCCAGCCGGCCGCCTTGACGATGGACCAGATAAGGCCCTGGGCGTGGACTTTGCTCATCTGGAGTCCGTAGATGCGGGCCAGGGCGACCACCATCGCCGCGTCAATGGCGCTGCCGGTGAGTACATCGGCAAAGACGAAGGGGTTTACGGCTACGGCCAACGCCTTGACCGCGGCGAAGCTGCGAATCGTCTGGTTCGCTTTCTGCTCCCGCAGCTCCATCCGCAGTCGTGCGATGCGGTCGGTCTTGTCGGCGGCGTACATCGCCGCGTTCAGTGCGATCAGGGCCCGGCCATCACGGGAGAGGATTTCGAGGATGCGCGTCTTGAGTCGCGAGACCTCCGGAGCGGGTTTGATCCATTGGCTGGTCTCCCGCCCTCCAACCCCGACCGTGACCTCCTCGATCTCTCGCGGATCGGCCGCCACCGTCACGAAGTTCTCGGGCGGCACCAGGTCGCGGAGGCGGTCGGTGCGCAGGGTGCGGAGCAGCGTCTCGATCTCTTCGGAGGAGTAGAGGTCGATCTTGTTCAGCACGACCAGGATGGGTTTGTGCACCGTCGTCAGGGCGACGATGGCCGAGTATTCGACTTCGTTGATGTCCGAATCGGTCACGAAGAGGATCAGGTCACCGCGCCGGGCGGCGTGCCTGGCGATCGCTTCGTGGTCGCTGTCGCCGACTTCGTTGATGCCCGGCGTGTCGACGAGCACCAGTTGGGAGCCTTCCAGGCCGGGGGCCGTGTATTCGGTCTCCTTCCAGGGAACGCGACGCGTCTCCTTGGTCCAGCCACCCTGGATGTTGACCTCCGCCACCTCCTCACCGAGCAGGGCGTTGATGAGCGCCGACTTGCCGGTGCTGATCTCACCGAACAGGACCAGTTCGACGCGTCCCTCGGTGAGCTTGTCCTCCATCTCCTCCAACTGGCCGATATCCTGGCGAAGGCGTTCCTTTTCGGCGTCGGTGCAGCCGCGATAACGGTCGACCGCCTGGCGGATCACGGCGAGTGCCTCTTCGAATCCGTTCGTGGGGGCCTTGCCCTTGTCGTCCGTCTTTCGTGTGGGGTCTGCGTTCATGGTGAGTTTGACGTCGGGGCGTCCTCGCGGAAGTGGTTGCGGGCGGCCTGGACAAGGCGGCGCAGTTCGGCGACGCTGGTCAGGCGTTCCCATTCCTGCCGTGCGAGCGAGGCGAGCCCTCCGGGTGGTTCACGCATTTCGTTCTTGAAGTAGGTGATGAAGATGGCGCCAATCCAGCGCGTGATGAGCGCCTGGACGACGCCTTGCAGAAGGCCGCCGGCGAGTGTTCCGATGCCGGGCACGGTCTTGATGGCGGAGGCGACGCTGGAGGCGACCAGCGGGGTGGCGGTGCTGGAACCGATGACGCCGACCAGCGTCTTTCCCTGCTGCCCCAGCAGGTGGATGGCTGCGTCGGCGTCGATCGACTGGTGGTAGACGCGGGCCAGGTCGAGGACCATCTTGGTGGAGATCGCACAGCCGGCGGCGAGGTCCACCATCGGCAGCGGACTCAAGGCGGCCGCTCCCGCCGCCCCCCAGGTGTACTTGTCCACGATCT
Organism: uncultured Pirellulaceae bacterium; assembly: GCA_964620405.1. Taxonomy (GTDB): domain Bacteria; phylum Planctomycetota; class Planctomycetia; order Pirellulales; family Pirellulaceae; genus CAZUJM01. The sequence goes on from CAZUJM010000007.1 coordinate 18,632, forward strand.
CCCAGGCCCGCGTGTCCAGCGACAGCCGGACGCGCTCCTTGGCCTCCTCGACGAGGCCCCGCGACTGCAGCAGCAGGTTGGCGGCCAGCAGGTCACGACCGTCCTTCTGGATGGCGGACAGGATGCGATCGGCCAGCGGGCTGATGTCGGCGGGGACTTCCACCAGCTCCCGGACCTCCACCCCATCGGCCTGCCGTCGAATGCGTTCCCGCTGGGTCGGCCGGGAACGGACGGCCACGATGTTGTCGTGGGCGACGAAGCCTTGGACCTGTCGACGAAGCTGACCCAGCAGCGACTCCTGGTCGGCCGGCGTGAACCAGTCTGCCTTGTTCAGGCACAGCAGGATGCGTTTCTCCATGGCGGCCAGCCGGCGCAGGAGCTGGAATTCGGAGTCGCGGAGGGGACCGTCAACGACGGCGAGCACGATGTCCGCATCCTTCGCCGCCTCGGCGGCGATCGACGCATGGTCGCCTCCATCAACTTCGCCCAGCCCCGGTGTGTCCACGAGCCGGACCTGGTCCATGCCAGGCCAGTCGATTTCGTTGCGCTGGACCGTGGTCCCGCCGCGGAGGTCGGTCGTGAAGACATCGCGGCCCGCGATCGCATTGAGAAGCGAGGATTTGCCACTGGAGATCGTGCCAAAGGCGACGATCTCCAGACGCTGCTGCTCCTGCTTCTCCTCAATCCAGCGGATCAACGGTCCCATGGCGGCGCGGAGTTCCGGCGAGGACGCCGCGTCCTGCTGCAGCTCCTGGACCCGCGCCAGGTTTGCCGCGATCTCCCGCTCGCGTTCCCCAATCGTCATCTGGTGTGGATCGCGGATTCGCTCGGCCCGCTGGCGAGCCTTCCGGCGCGACGCGCGCCAGACCTTGACGATCGTCCAGAGGGAACTGCCTGCCAGCAGAACGCCGCCTAGTCCCACCACCAGCAGGTAGACCGTGCCCCAGGTCGGACCCAGCAGACGCGCCTTTTCGTACTGCCGCACCAGCAGTCCGGGGAGATAGACCAACGCGGCACCGATGGCCGCAAGCACGACCAGCAGCAGCAGGTTGGGGCGTGGAAGGGGGGAACGCATGGAGACCTCCGTGCGGGCCGGGCGACATCGCGGAGCGATGCGGGTTCGGTCGTTTCGCAGAGCGGGGGATGGCTTGGCAAACCGGGGGCATGGGCCGCCTGCGTGTCGTCGTCCGCCTGCGTTCCCCTGGCTGGCTGTGCCGATTGTAAGCCGCGATCGCCGTCGCGTCTTCGCCCCGCAGGCGATCCCGCGACAGCCAGCGAGCGGCGACCGGAACGCCCAGGCAGCCGAAATAATCGGACGCGGCTCGGGACGCAGCCAAGGTTTTTTATGGCTGCCCGCGTCATCGAGTCGGTCACGGTAACGAAGTTGTCATAGCTTTCCTGATGGGAAGGAGTTCGCATCGTCGGTTCTCTCGCCACGTCGCTCGGCTGGCACGCGTCGGGGCCCCGGGGTTGCTTGGGTCTCCGCCGGGACCCCTGGGCGACGGAGCAGCGACAACGCGTCCCTGCGGCTCCGAGGGGGCGGCGATGCCCGGCCGGTGACCGGTCGCCCGGCCACGATCCACCACCACACTTCCGCCAGGGGAGGTTGTAACGATGGCTGATTGCTGGGATCTCCGTGAGAGGCCCGTCGGCAGGCGTTGGGTGCGAAGCGGAAGCCGACGCGGCAGCGTCTTGCTGCTTTCGGTGTTGCTTCTCGTGGGGATGGTGTCCCTGATGGCCTTTGCCGTCGACCTGGGTTATCTCTACACGGCCCGCGCCGAGTTGCAGCGATCGGCCGACGCGGCCGCGCTGGCCGCGACCTGGCAACTCTACGAGGACGCGGCGCGAGCGGTGGATGGAGTGACCCCCGCGGAGGCGGTCGCGCACGCGCGGAGCGAAGCGATGGAGACCGCGTTCCGCAATCCGGTGGCGCGCGTGGCTCCTGTCTTGGGGACGGCCGATATCTCCGTCGACTTCCTCGCTCCAGTCACCTCTGGCGGTACCGAGGCCATGTCGAATCCGGCCTCCGGTTACAACAGCGTTCTGGTGCGCGTGCAGCGAAAGGCGGGCGCCAATGGAGCGGTTCCGCTCTTCTTTGGTCGCCTCCTGGGCGTCGAATCGCTCGGCATGGAAGCCACCGCGCGGGCCCTGTTCTGGTCGAATCTCCGCGGGTTCCACGCACCGGCCAGCGGAGGCAACCTCGAACTGCTGCCCATCGCCCTGGACCGCGACTCCTGGCTCTCGCAGATTGAAGCCGCGGCGGGAGCCGACAACTACACCTGGGATCCCGTGAACTCCGTCGTTCTTTCGGGCGGCGACGGAATTCCTGAAGTGAATCTCTATCCGCAGGGAACGGGATCGGCAGGAAACCGCGGGACGGTCGATATCGGTCACGGCGGAAACAGCACGGCCGATCTGCAACGGCAGGTGCTGCATGGCATCAACGCGAACGACCTCGCCCTGCATGGCGGCTCCCTGGAACTGAACGCCCAAGGGCAGTTGCTGCTCAACGGCGACACCGGAATCAGCGCGGCGATCAAGGACGAGCTGACGCAGATCCGCGGCCAGCCGCGCGTCATTCCGCTCTTCGATTCGGTGTCCGGTAACGGGAACAACGGAAACTACACGGTCGTGGGTTTCGCCGGAGTTCGTATCCTGAATGTGCGTCTCACGGGACCCATGCGAAGCAAGGAGGTCGTGATCCAGCCGGCTCCGCTGATGATCCGTGGCGGGATTCCCGGCGGCGGTCCGCCCACGACGCGTTTCGTGTACTCGCCGGTCGTCCTGGTGGAATGAAACGACGCTGCGGCCGGGAAGCCGAGTCGGCGGGCTGCTGGAGATTCGGTCGGCGGCTATAATCCCCGGAGATTGAGGCGTGATCCCGCAGGGGATGGGCCGGCTGGGCTGGAGGGTTCCCGGATGGATGAGCAGCGTTCCCGTTTTCCGGAGGATGGTCCCGTGAGCGACGATCCTGCCCCGGCCTTGCGGTTCAGTTTGCGAACCCTGATGCTCGCCACGGCGGGCATCGCCGTTTCGATGACGGTCTGGCGAGCCTTGGGGCCGGCTGTCGGGACGGGGCTGGCCGTGACCTTGGCGGCGGTGCTGGCCCATGTGGCGGGCAACGCCCTGGGAAGTCGACTGCGGGACAAGACACGGCGCGATCTGGATGGCCGGCCGACCTCCGGCCAGGGCTTTTCCTCCGTCGCGTCCGCCGCCGACAACGGTCCTCCGTTCGCGCCCGTCACGCGGCTTAGCGAACGCACCCCCCTCGGCTGGTTCCTGCCCGCCATCACCTCGGTGGGCGCCCTGGCGGGCGCGGCCGTGGCGGCGTGGTGGATGCGGACGTACCAGCGAGCTGCCTCCACTCCCGGAACGCTCACCGTCGGTTGCCTCGCCATGGGCCTGTTCTCGGGCCTGGGAACCTTCTGGGTCTTCGGGCTGCTGCAGGTCTTCCTCGGCGCCTGGTGGCAGGCCCATCGGTACACGGCGGACAAGGAATCTCGCTAGTTCCGCCGCCCGGCTTGCAGGACGTTGTCCTAACGTTGCACGCCTCAGGACAGCTCGTGCACCAGCAATTGGTTGTGCTGGTCGGCGTCTTGGAGCGAGCCCATGATGACGACGAGTCGATCGTGGGGCTGCAGGACGCCCTGCGCACGTCCCCAGGACTCGATGAAGGGAATGAGGTCTTTCTGCAGGTCGTTGGGCCGGTCCAGCAGGGGCGTGATTCCCCAGAAGAGACTCATCTGCCGCACGGTCGCTTCGCGATCGCTGACGGCGACGGTGGAGATGAAGTCCCGGCGTTTGGCTTTGGCGAGGGCCGTGCGTCCGCTGTGCGTGGCGACCACGACCAGTTTCGCGCCCAGCTGGTCGGCGATCTTGCCGGCTCCGGCGACGATGGCCGAGGTGATCGGATGCACGGAGTCCTGGTCGTGGCTCTCCTGCCACCAGGGGTTGGAGCGACCTCGCAGTGAGGCTTCGGTGGAAAGCATGATGCGGTTCATCATCTGCACGGCTTCGATCGGAAACCGCCCGATGGCCGTCTCACCAGACAGCATGCAGGCGTCCGCGCCATCGAGGATGGCGTTGGCGACGTCCGTGACCTCCGCCCGCGTGGGCAGGCTGGACCGCTGCATGCTGTCGAGCATCTGGGTGGCCACGATGACGGGGCGGTTCCAGGCCTGGCAGACCTGGATGATGCGCTTCTGCTGCACGGGCATCTCGGCTACGTCGATTTCGACGCCCAGGTCGCCACGGGCGACCATGACGCCATCGGAGGCTTGGACGATCGCTTCGAGGTCGCGCAGCGCCTCCGGTTTTTCGATCTTGGCGATCGCCATGGCTGCCGAACCTTCGTCACGGAGCAGCTGTTTGAGCTGAAGCATGTCGGCGGCCGATCGCACGAAGCTGAGGCTCACGAAATCGACGCCGGCCTGGGCTGCCCAGCGGGCGTGCTGGAGATCGGCTTCGTTCATGGCCGGAACGCTGAGTTTGACGCCCGGCAGGTTGATGCCCTGTCGACTGCGGAGCGTGCCTGGGCTGGTCACGCGGCAGACGACGTGGCCCGCATGCTTCTCCTCCACGACCATTTCCACGGTTCCGTCGGCCAGCATGAGTCGATCGCGCGGATCGAGTTCGTCGATCAGTCGCTCGTAGTTGCAGTTCAGCTCCCGAGGCTGCCGTGGCTCACCGCGAACGAAATGGAAGAGGTCGCCGCGCTGGCATTCCAGCGGATCGGGGGTGACTTCCCCCAACCGGATCTTGGGGCCCGCGAGATCCACGAGGATCCCCACGGGATTGCGGGTCTCGCGCGAAATGGCACGGATGTCGGCGACCACGGCCGCTTGGCTTTCGGGAGTCCCGTGGGCCATGTTCAGGCGCAGCACGTCGACCCCTGCCTCGATCAGTTCCCGCAGTCGTTCCGGGGCGCGGCAGGCCGGGCCGACGGTGGCGACAATCTTGGTGCGGGCTCGGTTTCCAAAGGGTTCCGACGAGGCCATGGGATACGGTTCCTGGCAGGTTGGGCCGCGGAGCGGCATGGGGAAGGCAAGAAGACTGGTGAACGAAAAGCGGCGGATCCACGCGGGTTCAGGGCGAGGCCGCGAGCAGTTGACGGTAGAGCCGTTCGTACTGGAGGACGGTGGACGGCAGGCTGAAGTCGCGCTCGACGCGAACCCGGGCCTCCTGGCCCATGCGCTCCCGCGCGACCGCTGACTCGCACAGCCGATCCAGGGCCTCCGCGTATTCCTGGGGCGACTCCCCCGCGATCAACAGGCCCTCTGCCGAGGATTCGATCAGGTCGGTGGTGATGCCGTCCAGACGCGAGGCAACGCAGGGAAGCCCGGTGGCCATCGCTTCGGCCAACGCATTAGGCAGGCCTTCGCGGCGCGTGGGGAAAAAGAAAATGTCACTGGCCTGGAGGTAGTGGGCGGCGAGCGAGGAATCGACCTGGCCTGCCCAACGGACTCGATGGTCGATCCCGTCCTGTTCCAGCGACCGTCGCAACTGGGCGACCAGTTCGGCGCGATCGGCCTCGTGGCGGGTCGAGTCGGAGAAATCGTCGGGGCCGACGACCACCAGTTCGACTTCGGCTCGTTTGCGGGCCAATTCGCGAAAGGCGGCCACGGCGATGTCGATTCCCTTGCGGCGGATGGCGGAACCGACGAAGGCGATGCGCGTCGCGGCGGGATCGAGTCCCAGTTCGCGGCACCGCGTTTCCCGGAGGTCGCTGGTCGTGCGCGGAAAGGCGTCCAGGTCAACGCCGTTGGGGATGCGGAGCACTTTGTCCCGCGGGATTCCGGCCTGATGGCAGCTGTTGGTGAGCGCGCGGGACAGGCCGATGACGCAGTCGACCTGCTGGAAACAGGCGGCCTTCCAGGCAGTGGAAACGCCCCACCAGGTCGGGCGGAACGAAGCCGGGTCGTCGGCTCCCACCAGGGAGATCTGGATGACCGTGCGCATCCTCTTCCAGCGGGCGACACGCAGGGCCAGCCAGGTCCAGTCGTCGACGACATAGAGTTGCAGGATGTCGCCAGGTCGGGCATGCCGATGGAAGAACCACGCCTGGCGGAGCTGAAAGGACAGGTCGCGGAGCGAGCGATTGACGGCGCGGAGTCTTTCCCGAAAACGGCTCGACGATCCGCTTGCTCCCCAACTCCTTTGTCGCAGCACCGGCAGGTAACGCACGTCGACCCCGTCGATTCGCGTCGACTGTCCCGCCAGTTCACGCGACGCCTGGTCGGCCATGGCAAGGACGCAGACGGGGAAGCCTCGCTCGACGAGCCGAGCGAGGATGCGGTGGGCCTGGATCGCCGCGCCGGAGAAGTTGGGCAGATAGTATTCGCAGACGCACCACAGACGGGGGAGAGTCGCTGGATCGTGCGTTGGCTCTCCGGTCGCCATGCTGAGGGGTTCCCACGAAGGCAGGGTAGACAAGTGCAGGGAAGTGCGACCGAGGTGGAATTCGAGCCGACGGCGGGCGCGGCGGCCGGCGATGAACGGGGAGCCAGATTGACGGTCCGGGGACAGGGCC
>CAZUJM010000007.1:25170-28549 GCA_964620405.1 uncultured Pirellulaceae bacterium
CGGCTCGCGGCGGACGAGGGCGAGACGATTCCCGGTGGTCAGGAGAGTGAACCGGTGGCGAATGACTTCCAGGGGCAGACCACGGTGATCACGGGAGGCTCGGCCGGACTGGGGCTGGCAATCGCGCGGGCTTTCTGGTCCCAGGGGGCGCGGGTCTGCCTGCTGGCTCGGGATGCGGAACGATTGCAACGCGCCCGGGATGACTGGCGGGGACGCGATGAGCGGGTCGCCTGCTATCCGGTGGATGTCACCCGCGATGGGGAGGTTGCGGATACTTTCGCGCGGATTCGCGCGGAGCAGGGGCCGGTCCAGGTGCTGGTGAATGCCGCGGGCAAGTCGCATCGGGCGCGGATTGAAGAGACCACTCCGGCCATGCTGCAGGAGCTTTGGGACCTGAACCTGCTGGGGCCCGTTCGCTGCACGCGGGCCGCCTTGCCCGATCTGCTGGAGCATCGTGGGCATGTGGTGAACATCGGTTCGCTGGCCAGCAAGGTGGTGTCTCCGTATCTGGGAGCCTACCCCTGCAGCAAGCACGCGCTGGCTGCCTACTCGCACCAACTGCGATTGGAATTGGAACCGCGGGGCCTGCATGTGCTGCTGGTCTGCCCGGGACCGTTGAAACGCGAGGACGCCGGGCGACGCTACGAGGAACTGGCCGGCGGACTTCCCGCGAATGCAGCGCGTCCGGGCGGAGGCGCATCGCTGCGGCTGCTGGATCCAGAGATGCTGGCCGGGCGCATCCTGGAGGCGTGTCGGCGACGGGATGCGGAACTGGTGCTGCCCGCCAAGGTGCGTTGGCTGGCAGCGCTCTGCCAGCTCCTGCCGCGGTGGGGCGATTCGATCGTGCGGCGGCACACTCGCGGTTGAAATCCGGCCGAGCCTTGGGGCAGCCCGCCACGCGTCTCGGCCCGCGGGCGTCTCTTGCGTTGCCCCGGTGCGTGTGGCACATTGTGCGGTTCTCGCAAGCCGCCTCCCCGGATGCCCGGCGGCCGCTCGTCAACACCCGAACCAGGAACCGTCAACGATGTCCGCGTTTCCCGAGATTGAGAAGATCGGCTACGAAGGTCCCCGCAGCAAGAATCCCCTGGCCTACAAGTGGTACAACGAGGACGAGGTGGTCGAGGGGCTGACCATGAAGGACCACCTGCGGTTCAGCGTGGTCTACTGGCACACGTTCCGAGGCACGGGCAGCGATCCGTTCGGCGCCAGCACGATGGTTCGTCCCTGGGAGGATGGGTCGGATTCGGTCGAGAACGCGCAGCGCCGAGCCCGCGTGGCGTTTGAGTTCATCGAGAAGCTTGGCGCGCCCTACTATGCGTTCCACGACCGGGACGTGGCGCCCGAAGGTTCCACGCTGGCCGAGAGCCACAAGAACTTCGATGCCGTCGTTCGCGTGCTCAAGGAAGAACAGCAGCGGACCGGTATCAAGCTGCTCTGGGGCACCGCGAATCTCTTCAGCCATCCCCGCTACATGCACGGCGCGGCAACCAGCTGCAACGCCGACGTGTTCGCGTACGCGGCCGCGCAGGTTCGCAAGTGCCTGGAAGTCACCAAGGAGCTGGGGGGCGAGAACTACGTCTTCTGGGGCGGTCGCGAAGGGTACCAGAATCTTTTCAACACCGACATGAAGCGCGAACTGGACAACCTCGCGCGCTTCTTCCACATGGCCGTCGACTACGCCAACAAGATCGGTTTCCACGGCACGTTCCTCATCGAGCCGAAGCCGAAGGAACCCACCAAGCACCAGTATGACTCGGACGCCGCGGCCTGCATCAATTTCCTCCGCGCCTATGACCTGACCGATCGCTTCAAGCTCAACATCGAAACCAACCACGCGACGCTGGCCGGGCATACGATGATGCACGAACTGGATTACGCCGGCATGCAGCATCTGCTGGGGTCGATCGACGCCAACACCGGCGACATGCTGCTGGGCTGGGATACCGACCAGTTCCCGACGAACGTCTACCTGACCACGGAGATCATGCTGGCGCTCCTGAAGTACGGCGGGATCGCTCCGGGCGGAGTGAACTTCGACGCCAAGGTGCGTCGCGAGAGCTTCGAACCGATCGACCTCTTCCATGCGCACATCGGCGGCATGGACGCCTTTGCCCGCGGCTTGAAGATCGCGGCCGCCATTCGAGCCGACGGTTCGCTCGCCGATCTCGTCCGCCAGCGTTACGCCTCCTGGGACTCCGGAGTCGGCCAGGAGATCGAGGCGGGCAAGCACTCGCTGGAAAGCCTCGAAGCGTACATGCTCAAGAAGGGCGACGTGGCTGCGAACCAGAGTGGCCGACAGGAACTGATCGAGAACCTGATCAACCAGTTCATCTGACCGGGAGCGGAGCGGCTTTCTCGGAAACACCAGCGGAACGGCCGCTCGACTTTTGGTTCGAGCGGTCGCGTCTACAGGTTGGTGCGCACGCCGGTCTGGCGGATCGCTTCGATCAGGCCCGACACGGACGTGAAGTGATGGGCCTGCCAACCGGCCTCGCGGGCCGCCTCCACGTTTTCCAGGCGGTCGTCCGTGAAAAAAATCTCCCCAGGCTCCACGCCCGCGCTGGCCGCCGCCAGTTCGTAGATGCGAGGCAGTGGCTTCATCGCCTTCACTTCGAAGCTCAGCACGTGGACGTCGAAGCCGTGCCGCAGGTAGTTGTAGCGGCCCTGGCTCACATATTGCCAATGGGCCGGGCAGGTATTCGAGAGGATGCCCAGTCGGAATCCAGCCGCGTTCAGGTGGGCGGTGACGGGGACAATGGCGATGTGCGGCCAGAAGATCGCGCTGTTGGCTTCCAGCAGCAGCCTGTCGTCGACGGCAGTTCCGGTCTTCTCTCGGATTAGTTCGCAAAAGCGGCCGCAGTCGATCTGGCCCGCCTCGTAGTCCCACTGCAGTGACTGCGGTCCGAACAGGATCTCCCGCATCGTGTCGACCGAGGTGTGGGTGAGGTCCGCCAGGGCACGGCACGAGCGATGGTGGTCGAATCGCACGAGGACGTTGCCGAGATCGAAATAGAAAAAGCGAGGGGGTGTCACGAGGGCTCCTTCCGTTTTCCGGGAGCTTTCCTGCTGGCTGGCCGGGGCACGGTGATCGAAGGCACGGAGGGGTGGAGCGGCAGCGGGGCGATGTCGGCCGGCCCGGGGGTGGGCCGATCCGTGGGGGTCAGCGGGACGGCAGTTTCGTGAGCCGGATGTTGCGATACCAGGCCTCGGAGGGCGGGCCGGAGTGGATCTGGACCGCGATGATGCCCTTGCGCGGGATGGACGCATCGGTTTCCGTGTAGTCGACGGTGAGCGTCCCATTGAGCCACTGGCGGATGCGTGGCCCCTCGCAGCGGATCTTGTAGGTGTTCCAGTCGTTCGGTCGCAACACTTGGCTCAT
>CAZUJM010000007.1:28559-29118 GCA_964620405.1 uncultured Pirellulaceae bacterium
GGGACCAGGCCCCGCCAGGATCTTGTTGCGCCGGGACTCGTCATACAGCTTGCCCCAGTACTCCTGTCCCATGTCGGCCTGGTAGCCGATGACCTCATGGTGGTTCGGAATGCGTTCGGTCCGGAACTGCACTCCCGCGTTCGCGCCCTCACCGACCAGCTTGACTTCCAACTGCAGTTCGAAATCCTCGTAGCTTTCCTTCGTGCTGAGGAACTCGTTGCGCTCGATCGGCTTCTGCAGCGTTCCGCCCACGATCGCCCCGTCTTCCACGCGGAAGATCTCCAGGTTGCCCTGCCAGCCGTCGAACGATTGGCCGTCGAAGAGGGCCACCGGTGCGTCCGCGAAAGCGGGCCCTGGCAGCAGGCCCAGCAGTCCTATCAACAGGACAACACTCAACAGGACAACACGTGCAAGCAGTCCGCATCGAAGCCTTTCGCGAGCGTTCGTGGCCTCGACGGTGGTGGGCGCGATCCGTGGTGGCTGCATGGAATGACTCCTTCCTCAAAATGTCGTGTCCGGGACAAAACGGGATCCGGACAAGCTCGACGCGGGGCTCGAA
>CAZUJM010000007.1:29128-30140 GCA_964620405.1 uncultured Pirellulaceae bacterium
GAGCATCGGGCAGCCCTCGTGGCGAGCAGGTTGCCTTGCGTGCAGGTTACCGAGGCCCCGCATGACGGGCAAGAGCTTGAGGTCCTGCGGCGTGAGGACGCTTGCGGAGAAACGGCTGGTTACGCGACTTCAGAGGCGTCCCGCTCCCGCGCGTGCCTCTATTCAGGGCAATCGGGCTCTTTTACAATGCCAGCCGTCGCTGGGCGGGCTGCATCGGACTGGTCTGTCCCCCACTTACCTTCAGGCCCGTGGTCAGATTTCGCAGGGTTGGCATCGGACGGAGACGTTCCATGAGTCAGGTTTTGAACAAGTACAGTCGTCGTATTACCCAGCCCAAGAGCCAGGGTGCTTCGCAGGCCATGTTGTATGGCACGGGGATGACCGAAGCGGACATGAACAAGGCCCAAGTGGGCATCGCCAGTGTCTGGTACGAGGGCAACACCTGCAACATGCACCTTCTGAAGCTGGCCGAGGCGGTCAAGGAAGGCGTGGTAGCCGCTGGTCTCGTGGGCATGCGTTTCAACACCATCGGTGTCAGCGATGGCATCTCGATGGGTACCGACGGCATGAGCTACTCGCTCCAGTCCCGCGACATCATCGCGGACTCGATCGAAACCATCGTGGCCGCGCAGTGGTATGACGGTTGCGTGACGCTGCCCGGTTGCGACAAGAACATGCCCGGATGCCTGATGGCGCTCGGACGACTGAACCGTCCGGGCCTGATGGTCTACGGCGGAACGATCCGGGCGGGGCGACTGGACGGCCAGAAACTGGATATCGTGTCCGCCTTCCAGTGCTATGGCGAGTTCCTGGCCGGGAAGATCAGCGACAACGAGCGAGGGGCGATTGTGCGAAAATCGTGCCCCGGCGCGGGAGCCTGCGGCGGCATGTACACCGCCAATACGATGGCCAGTGCCATTGAAGCCTTGGGCATGTCGCTGCCCTACAGCGCTTCGATCCCCGCGGAAGATCCGGCCAAGCTGGAGGAGTGCCGTCAGGCGGGGCACGCCAT
>CAZUJM010000007.1:30192-42148 GCA_964620405.1 uncultured Pirellulaceae bacterium
CGCGCGAGGCCTTCGAGAACGCCATGGTGGTGGTGATGGCCCTGGGCGGTTCCACGAACGCCGTGCTGCACCTGATCGCCATGGCACGGGCCGTGGACGTGTCGCTCACCATCGACGACTTCCAGGCGGTCAGCGACCGAGTGCCGTTCCTGGCGGACCTTAAGCCCAGTGGCAAATATGTGCAGGAAGACCTGCATCGCATGGGCGGAACGCCCGGGGTGATGAAATACCTGTTACAGGAAGGCCTGCTGTGCGGTGACTGTAAGACGGTCACGGGCAAGACGCTGGCAGAGAACCTGGCTACGCTGCCTGGGTTGACCGAGGGCCAGGACATCGTTCGTCCCCTGAGCAATCCCATCAAGGCCACGGGGCACATCCAGATCCTGAAGGGGACGCTGGCTCCCGAGGGATCCGTGGCGAAGATCACCGGCAAGGAAGGCCTAGTGTTCACCGGTCGGGCGAACGTGTTCGACTCCGAGGAAGAGATGCTGCAGGCATTGGAGGAGAACAAGATCCTCAAGGGAGATGTGGTTGTGATCCGGTACGAAGGGCCCAAGGGGGGACCGGGCATGCCCGAGATGCTGACGCCGACGTCCGCCATCATGGGGGCCGGCCTTGGTGCCGACGTGGCTCTGCTGACGGATGGCCGCTTCTCGGGAGGTTCCCACGGTTTCATCGTCGGGCACATTACGCCTGAGGCCCAGGAGGGCGGGCCGCTGGCTCTCGTGCGAACGGGCGACCGCATCACGGTGGATGCCGAGCGGCGTCGGATCGACGTGGACCTGAGCGAGAAGGAGATGGCGGATCGACGCGCCCAATGGGTTGCCCCGCCACTGAAGGCCACACGCGGTACGCTCTTCAAATACATCAAGAATGTGAAGTCTGCATCCGAGGGATGCGTGACCGACGAGTAGCGAGCGTTCCGCCCGTCGATCCTCCGCGGGTCGTCGTCGCGATCGCTCGTCGTAACAGGAGGAGGATCGTCGCATGACGACAGTTTCAAATGAGTTCGCCGGTGGTTCGAGGCCGGCGAACCTGCGGCAACTTCGTGAGTCGGGCTGGGTTTCTCGGACCGTTAAACGGGAAATCCACGATAACTTCGTCCGCGAGCTGGCGGCGGGCCGGAGTCTCTTTCCCGGCTTGGTCGGCTACGAAGACACGGTGATCCCCGCCCTTTCGCTGTCGCTGCTCGCCGAGCACGACCTGCTGTTCCTGGGCGAGAAAGGGCAGGGCAAGAGTCGATTGATGCGGACGCTGGTGCGTTTCCTCGACCCCGTCGTTCCCTACCTGGCGATTCCCGGCACGCCGTTCCATGAGGATCCCGAACGCCCACTGAGTCGAGTGGCTCGCGAGTTTGTCGCGACACACGACCCGGAGGACGTACCGGTGGGGTGGTGGGTCCGCGAGGATCGGTATGCCGAACGACTCGCGCCGGGAACCAAGTTCGCGGACATCATCGGCGAGATCGATCCGGCCAAGCTGGCCGCAGGCACCAGCATGTCGGCCGAGGAGGCCCTGCATTTCGGGCTCATTCCGCGGATGCACCGTGGCATCTTCGCGATGAACGAGCTGCCAGAACTTGACGAACTCGTGCAGGTAGGCCTGTTCAACATCCTCGAGGAGCGGGATGTGCAAGTTCGCGGATACCCGGTGCGTTTCGACCTCGATGTGCTCATCCTGTTCTCCGCCAATCCTTCGACTTACAACCGCAGCGGCAAGGTGATTCCGCAGCTGAAGGACCGCATCGGCGCGATCATCCACACCCATTATCCTCGGGAGCGGGAGTTGGGGATTTCGATCATGGAGCAGGAGGCCGCGGTGGACATGGGCGGCGACTACCCTGTGGTCGTGCCTTTCTTCATGAAGCAGGTGCTGGAGGAGATCACGGTCCAAGCCCGCAAGTCGAAGTACATCGACCAGCAGTCGGGCGTGAGCGCCCGGTTTTCGATCGCCAACTACCGCACGCTGCTCGCCAGCGCCAGGCGTCGCGGGATCATGCTCGGCGAGAAGCCCGCCGTGCCGCGGATCAGCGACTTGGCGCACATCGACTCGTCCTCGCTCGGCAAGCTGGAACTGGACCTCATGGGCAGCAGCCAGATGAGCGAGCGGAAGGTGCTCGAGGCGGTGGTGGCTCAGGCGATCAAGGAGGTTTTCGCCGAGTACGTCGACCAGCATGGTCTGGCGGAGATCGCCGATGTGTTCTCCAAGGGGGTGAGGATCGAGGTGGGCGACCAGTTGCCTTCGGAGGCCTACGCCCAGCTTCTGAAGCGGGTACCGGCGGTCTGGGAGAAGGCGTTCGAGGTGAACGCGGCGGAGGATCCGGCGGTGCGTGCTTCCTGCGTGGAGTTCGTGCTGGCGGGGCTGTACTCGCTGGATCGCATCTCCCGGGCTCAACATCACGGACGGGTGTCCTATGAAACCTGATCCAGCATCGCTGTCACAGGGCGGGGTGGTCCACGTCTACCAGAAGTACGACCCCAAGCGTTTCCCCAGTCCGACCGAACCCCCGCCGGACCTGGTGTCACCAGCCTTCGAGCACTGGTTGCGGTTCGGGGGGCAGAGGCCGCTGACTCCGGAGGAACTGGCTCGAGCGATCCGGCTGGATGTCAGCCAGATCGCCGGTCTGGGACCAAGCCTGGAATCGCTGCTGGCCATACTGCGGGAGCGGAAGGCTCGAATTCTGGCCACCTACGAGACGCGTCGGGTGACACGCGACGCAGCGCGAAAGGTCGGTGACGCCGCATCCAAGGTACGGCCACCCCAGCGGTTCCGGGATCTCTTCGAGCAGGCCGTGCGCCAGCAGCAGCTCTACCAGTTGGAGCGACTGTGGTACGCGGCCGGGGACGATGGCTCGCCCTTCGCCAGGCAATTGCTGCAACTGATGGAGGCCATGGGAGCCAAGTATGAGATCGACGAGATGGCGGGGCGCTACGCGTTCCATGGGCAAGAACGCTTGTCCATTCCGCAGGCCATCGAGATCGGAGAGGAGTTGGCGGAGATCGACCGGCTGATCGAGCAGCTGGAGCAGGCGAAGAAGGACGCGCAGATCGGCATCATCGACATGGAAGCGCTGTCCGAATACGCGGACTCGGATGCGATGGAACAGCTCCAGAAGATGCGTCAGCAACTGGACGACTACCTCCGCGAGGAGGCGCGACGCCAGGGATTGGAACGGGAGGGGAACGGGTTCGCCCTGAGTCCGGAGGCTTACCGGATGTTCCAGGGACGACTGCTGGAACGCATCTTCAGCCATCTGCAGGCATCGCGATCCGGTCGCCATGCGAACGACGTGTGCGGCGAGGGGGCGGTGGAGATGCCGTCGACGAAGGAGTACGAGTTTGGGGACTCCCTCGCGAATCTCGACCTCCCCCAGTCGTTGCTCAACGCGATGCTCCGCCAGGGATCGGAGCGACCGTTGCGGTTGCGCTCGGAGGATCTGGAGGTCCACCGCACGAGAAACCGGCCCAAGGCAGCGACAGTGGTCATCATGGACATGAGCGGATCCATGCGGTACGGCGAGCAGTACGTGAACGTCAAACGCATGGCGTTGGCCCTGGAGGGCCTCATTCGCCGCGAATACCCGGGGGATTTCCTGCGGTTTATCCAGATGTACACCTTTGCCCGCCTCTGCCCGCCCGGGGAAATCATCGACTTGCTGCCGCAGCCCGTCACCGTCCACGATCCGGTCGTCCGCCTCAAGGCCGACCTGAGCAAGTCCGATGGGGTGGAGTCGATGGTGCCCCCCCACTTCACGAATATCCAGCAGAGCCTCCAGATGGCCCGGCGACTGCTGGCCACGCAGGATACGCCGAATCGCCAAGTGGTGCTGATCACCGATGGACTGCCTACCGCGCACTGCGAGGATCAGTGGCTTTACATGCTCTACCCGCCCGATCCCCGCACGGAACAGGCTACGCTCCGCGAAGGTCTACTCTGCGCGCGGGATGGCATCACCATCAACCTGTTCGTCATTCCCAGTTGGTCGCAGTCGGAGGAAGATATCCGTTTCGCGCAACGCTTGGCGGGAAGCACCAAGGGACGCGTGTTCTTCACGGCCGGCAAGGACCTCGACCGTTTCGTGGTGTGGGACTACGTCCAACGCAAACGCGAAGTGCTCGGCTGAGATCGCTGCGCGGCGAAGCAAGAATGCATGCGGACGAAGAGGCCAGCATGCATGCGGTGAAGATGAATTGGGTTTGCGAAAAAATGGCCTGAAGTTGTTGCCTGCGATTTCGCGGGGCGTTACGATGACTCGAGACGCTGCGACTACTTGCCGTGAGGCAGGCCGCGGTTGCTTGGGTCCTCGGAGTTGCCGCGGAAACATGAGAGCGTTAACGATTGAAGAGTCGTTCGACCAGTTCGTCGCCGAACCGACCCCGGAACGGTGGCTTGAACTGCGAGAGCGGGTGTTGGCTTCGGACGAGTTCGACCCCTACGGGTCGGCGTGGCGACGCGTCGACGCTTTGATCGCGTCTGACCGATTCGCCGAGGCCCGCGATCTGGCCTGCTCGCTGGAGCCCTGGGCGTGCCTCAGCCCCCGTTGGCACTTCTGGATGGGCGTGACGGCTTGGGAGTTGGGCGATCCGCTCGTGGCCGCCCAACATCGCGAATGGCTGCAGGTCTGCTTGCAAGCCCTGCTGGATTCTGGGGCAGGACGGCCCGATGCTCCCTATCTCGTGCTCTACACGAGCGATGCTTACGACGTGCTTCAGGCGCTCGGGGAAATTCCAGCCGGACAGCAGTTGGTGGAGAGCCAAAACGGGACACGCGACGTGCTGATGGCGGAGTCCGGTGAAGCCTACTGGTTCGATGTGGCGGATCTGCTTGCCCACTGTACGCCTCCCAGCCGGGAGGAGGTTGCCGGCGAGACGCTCGTCGAACCGGTGGCGAAGTCGGAGAACGCGGGAACCAAACGGGAATTCTCCGGTCGCGGTTCGTCCTGAGGCCCCATCTGCACGGGCCAGATTCTTCGATCCCAAGACCTGCCGGTCCAGTCTGCTTGTTGGCTGGAGATCGCAGGCGTCGTGCTTGCCGGAGTCGCAGGGATCGGCAGCCTGATTGGCTCCGATCGACGGCTGCGGGACGACCGTCGGCGGCTTCGCCGATCTAGGTAGTCGCTCCGCGAGATTCTCCCCTGCCTGCCGATCCAGAAGCGATGGCTTCTGAGACCCGCGGATCCAGTTTAGGAACGGCTGTCCGGCAAGTCGCTCGCCTCGTCCGCGGAGGAGGTTGCAGGAGTGGCGTCGGAGGCGGGCCGTGGTGTCGAAGGAGGAGACGGAGTCTTGTCCTGCGGGTGTTCCGCGAGCATCCAGAGAGTTATCGTGGCCAGGAGTGCGGCACCGAGGAGACCGGTCAGGACGAGGAGGAAGAGGGCGAGCCATCCGAGCAGTCGGGCGGCGGCCGAGTCGCCTACCGAGGCCGCGAGGGTCCAGCCGACGCTGCCTGCGATCGTGGAGGCGAAGGAAATTGCGAAGGCAGCCAGCAGTTTGGTGAGGACGAAGCGGAACGGCACGAGGAAATACCTGCTGGAGTTGGTTTGCGGATGGCGTCGATTCTGCGGCTGTAGAATGAGGATGTCAAGCGACCGAGGTGGGCAGGCCAGTTCGTTGACGGGGTGTTCGCGTAGGCGACAGAATGAGGAGGCAGGCCAGCGAGGGACGCTGCTGCCCGGAATCGGCGGAGTTCACCGCGACGTGGATGGGGTTGGTGCGCCGGGGCCCGGTGGGCCGTTGGACCCGGGAGAATGGCGATGGGGACGCGAATTCAGCCAGCGGAGGAGGCGAGCGGAATGGGAGTGCGTGCGAGCGGCCGACCGATTGCGCGATCGTGGCGTTTCTCGTTGGCTGGGATGCCGAGGTGTTTCCTGGCGTTGTCGACCGCCCTGGTTCTGGTCGCGGGAATGGGCGTTCGGGCCGCGACGATCGTCGCGAAGAATCGGATGGAGTTCGAGGGAAAGCTGGGGTACATCGCCAGTGTCTTCGAGAACCCGCTGGCTTCGAACGGCTCGGGAGCGACGGAAGACGTCAAGCAGATCGTGGTCCTGGATGATGGCCTGCGGCGAACCTACCTGGGTATGCAGCAGGTGGAGGATCTGCGGGAGAGCGATCCAAACCAGGGGGAGCGGGTCCGCATTCCCCAGAAGGTGGCGGCGGGCGGCCGTCATCGGGTCGCGTCGGTGACGGCCGTGTTGAAGGTCGGTGAGTTTGACGAGTGGGGCCGCCGCACGTTCACGATTCTCACGCCCAAGGGGCCGCTCGATGTGACCCAGGGGATCACCGAGATCACCCCTCGGTACACGCGGCTGGAAGGGCTCGCAGGAACTCCCTCGGTCCAGTGGGACAGTCGGATCGCCACGAGTTCCCTGCCGCGTGAAACCATCAGCCGTCTGCTGCGGAACCAGGTGGACGCGGGAGGTCCCGAAGGGCGTCTGCAGGTCGTGCGGCTGCTGTTCGAGGCGGAGCGGTTCAATGATGCTCGGCTGGAACTCGAGGAGGGCATGCGGGAGTTTCCCGAGTTGGCCTCTTTCCAAGAACTGCTGGAGCAGTTGCGGCAGTTCAGCGCGCGTCGCGTGGTGGATGAGATCGAAAAGCGTTCGCGGGCTGGCCAGCATGGCCGGGTGCTGAAACTGCTGAGGAATTTTCCCGTCGAGGGCGTGGAACCGGAGACGCTGCTGCGCGTCCGCGAGATCCTGCGAGATTACGAAGCCAAGAGCGGACGCTTCGAGGCGTTGCAGTATGAGGTTTCGCGCCTGGTGGAGGAGCAGAAGGATGCGAACGCGAAGAAGTCCGGCGAGCAGTTGAAGCAGGAGCTGGCGGCTTCCTTGAATTTCAATTCTTACGAACGCCTGGCCGACTACGAACGGCTTCGTGATGACCCGCAGTTGTCAGCCGAAAGTCGCCTGGCGCTGGTGATGAGTGGCTGGGTTCTGGGCGTGGGGAACAGTACGCAGAACCTGATGGAAGCGGCGAGCGTCCTGAGGGTGCGAGACTTGGTGCGCGACTACCTGCGGAGTTCTGATGCGAAACGCCGGGGGGAACTGTTGCAGGCGATGGGGCAGGAGGAGGGCGGCACACCGCAGCGGATCGTCGAGATCCTGGCGAGCCTGTCGCCGCCGCTCGCCACCGAGCCGCAGGCTGATCGGCCTGCGGGGAACTTCCGCATCAGCGTCCCCGGTCTGGAGGCGGGCGGTGGTGCCTTCGAGTATGAAGTGCAGTTGCCGGATGAGTACGATCCACAGCGAACGTATCCGGCGATCGTGGCCCTGCACGGAACCGGGCACTCGGCAGCGGAGCAGGTCGATTGGTGGGCTGGGCCCTACGATGCCCAGCGAAAAGTGCGTCTGGGGCAGGCATCGCGACACGGATACGTCGTCATCGCTCCCGTGTGGATGGGGGAGCTTCAGCAGCAATACAACTATTCGGGACGGGAGCACGCCCTGGTGGTCTCCTGTCTGCGGGACGCCCTGCGGCGATTCTCCATCGACTCGGATCGAGTCTATCTTTCGGGGCATTCCACGGGGGGCGATGCGGCCTGGGATATCGGCCTGGCCCATCCAGATCTCTGGGCTGGAGTCATTCCGATCGCAGCCCAGGCCGAGTACGGGCCCGATGCGCCGCGTTATGTCACGCACTATTGGCAGAATGCGAAGTACGTGCCGCTCTACTTCGTCGCCGGCGAACTGGACGGCAAGAAGATGGAGATGAATGGCCGGGATTTCGACCGTTACCTGACCCATCGGGGGTTTGACGCCCTGGTGGTGGAGTTCCAGGGAAGGGGGCACGAGCCGTTTTCGGACGAGATCCATCGCCTCTTCGAATGGATGGAACTTCATCGGCGCAACGCGGCACCGCGGGAGTTCGAATGCGCGACGATGCGCAACTTCGACAACTTCTTCTGGTATCTCGAAGTCTCGGGGCTGCCTGCCCGGTCGCTGGTGGAACCGCTGGCCTGGCCGGCTCCCGCGTCGACGCGACCAACCTTGCAGGAGTTTCGGTTGACGGCGAACGACCAGATCATCATCAAAACGGGTGCCACCGCCGCCCGGCTCTGGCTTCCCCCCGGGCTCGTCGACCTCAGCCGTCGCCAGATGATCTCCGTGAACGGCAAGGAGCGACCATACGACTTGAAACCCGAGGTATCGACGCTGCTGGAGGACGTGAGGACGCGAGGCGACCGATTGCGGCCTTACTGGTTGAAACTGGATCTGGTCACAGGCCGCCGATGAGTAGGTCTGGAGTGTGTGTGAAGAGTGGGTTCTTTAGGTTGTTCGTACGGTCAGTGCTAGCTGCGTTGCCTCTCGAGGTTGTGGCGATCGGCTTGGTTCCGGTATACTCCCCGCGGCCCCCGGTGCGCAAAATCGAGGCGAAAATATTTTGAACCCGCGCCGACTCGTCGGCGTAACAGGATCATGCTGGTGGTGAGAGACTCCTGTCGATCGGGCAGGAGCCTCGCGGTAATGAGAGGTGTGCGTCGAAAGTTCGACGCGGGGACCTGTCAGAGTTTGGACCCGTTCGACGGAGTGAATGGGAGGAGTAAGACTCGCGAGTGTGCTCGCGGGGCGGATGTGAAGAGGGCGTCGTTAAAGGTGACGCAGGTGGGGAACCACGCGGGAACCATACAAGAAGTTCGCGAGTGGTTTTTGAGAAGCCCTTGGAGGGGCGGACCGATAACGAAACCTGCTTTCGCACTTGTTCTCGCGGTCGCCATCTCTCGACGCACGGAACGCTTTCTCCCGACACGGAACGTGAACTGTACTGAAAGCTATTTACTCAGGCGAAGCCAATCCGTTGCCACGGGTTGGGCCTGAACCGAGACCGTCACTCCGGAAACGACGAGGGTTGTAACCGGAAAAGCTCCCGCAGCGGCGGTCCTTGGGCTTCCAGATGCATGCTTGATTCTTGAGGAGAAAAGCGAAATGGAAATCTATGGTCTTGGTCGTGTCGACAGTACCCACGCGGTCCATGGTCCCCACCAGACGCGAGCCATTGAAGCGCGGCAGGGCGTAGATGGCCTGCAGGCGATGGACCAGGTGGATATCTCCCCGGCGGCCGAAATGGTGGGTCGGGTAGCGGACCTGCCGGAGATCCGGGCGGACCGGGTCGCCGAAATCCGCGCCCAGATCGCCGCGGGTGTCTATGAGACCGACGCCAAGCTGGATGTCGCCCTGGGACGTCTGCTCGACGAAATCGGCTAATTCGTTCTCCAGCGGCCTCTCCCCGTGATCGTGGCGAAACCAGGGCCACGTCGCTGGCTTGGCAGCGCGGGGAAGATGGCAGCAACTGCCCCCTGGGGCCCGCGAATGGGCTCCGGGGCACTCGGTTTTCGCCGCCCTGTTGACCTCGTGGTCGCGGCCAATGCCGCGTCTGCGAAGCTCCGGTGGTTCGGGCAGGCTCGACCGAGGCGGGCGGTGGCCCGGGGCTTGGCGAGGCAGTTCGGGTGCGTCGAGGCACCGGCGGGAATTCCGCACCCTTGAAGACGCGGGCGAGCGGGCTACAATCGCCTCGGAAGACGTCTCATCCCCGTTCATCTCTCTGAACGTCCTCTCGGTCTCCTCCGTTCCAAGCCTCCATGCCCGGGCGTATCGTTTGCATGTCGGACTACTCCCTCGGACCCGTCGAAGTCTCGCTTTCGCCGCTGGAGCGATTTGAGGAGTTTCTCCAGAGTCGCGGCAAACGCATCACCCAGCAGCGGAGGGCGATGGTCAATCACGTTTTCGAGCGGCACGAGCACTTCGACGCGGACGAGTTGATCGACGAATTAGCCCGCGGAGCGGAAGGTCGGCGGATCAGTCGGCCCACGGTCTATCGAACGTTGCGCGAACTGGTGGACGCGGGGTTGCTGCGGCAGATGAGCTTGGGTGGGCGAGCGGTCTACGAGCACGACTATGGCTATCCGCAGCACGACCACCTGCACTGCCAGAAGTGCAACAAGTTGATCGAGTTCCACAGCGACCAGTTCCAGAGGCTCCGCGATGCGGTGGCCCAGGAGCATAATTTCCGGGTGACGGGCCATCGGTTGATCATCTCGGGCATCTGCGAGGACTGTGCGCGGAGGACTCGGCGACTGCGGCCGCACGATCGGATCTAGCCCCGGCCGGGGCGTCGCTGGATCGGTCCGAAGAACGCGGTCGATGGCGCCGAGGGATTCTTGCGGAGGACAGGGAAGTGTCGACTCTCGTGGCGCTGGGATTGGTGATTCTGGTCGTTGCCATGCTGGCTTCCTATCAGATGGGTTACGCCGCGGGGTCAAAGGACGGCTATGGCCGGGGGCACGCCGACGGAAAGAAGGACGGCGTGGCGCGAGCTTACGCGGTCGGTTTTGACCGAGGCAGGCGGGCTGGCCGGGAGAAGGAGGCCGAGTCGGCGGCCGAACCTGTGGCGCCGGAGTCGCGTGTGCGTTCCGTCTGGCTGCCGGCGATAGTGGCCCTGCTCGCGCTGCTGGCCTTCGTCGCCATGATGGCCCGCCTGGCCCGCGAACGGTCTCCGGCTTCGTCTGCCTGGGGGCCGTTCCATCGCGGAGGATCCCACGCGCGGCCCGGGGGCTCGGCCTGCGGCTGACGATCGAGGGAATCGATCAGGAAGGGCAGCGGCGCACTTCACCGGGGGCGTAGGTGCGGCCCTCGTTTGCACTGGCGATCGCGGCGAAACAGAGGGCGAGGCTGGGTAGGCATCGGCGCGCCGAGTGGCTGGGTTCGCGGCCTTCTTCGATGGCGCACAGCAGTTCCCCCATGGTGCCTTCGAAACCGGAGTCGAACCACTGGCCGGAGAGCTGCGGGGACGCCGTCCCTTGGTCCGTGGTGAGTTCCACCTGCTGCCGGTTGAGATCGGGACCCCAGGCGCGGACCGTGCCATCGCGTCCCGCCACGGTGGATTGGTCGCGTTGACCATGAAGCGTCTGGGCATTGAGGGTGAGGCGGGCCTGGGCATGCGGGTAGTCGACGACGGCGTGCGCAAGAAACGGCGGTCGGGCCGTCTGGAACTCCGAGTGGCGGACGGACGCGAAAACGCGTTCCGCCTGCTGGCCGCCCATCCACAGGGTCATGATGTCGAACCAGTGGATGGCGAAATCATAGAGCAGCAGGTGGTGGATCTCGTTGAAGGGACTGTGCTCGGTCCAGGTGTGGTCCCACTGCAGGGAGAGGTCGATGGAGGCGATGGGGCCTAGCAGGCCGGCGCGGACGACGCTTTCCATGTAGCGGAAGTGGGGAGCCCAGCGACCGTTCTGGTTCACGGCCAGCAGCACCCCCTGTCGCTCCGCGAGGTCCGCCAGGTATTCCCCGTCGCCCAGGTCGAGCACGAAGGGCTTCTGGCTCAGCACGTGCTTGCCGGCGCGGAGAGCCGTTTCGACCAGGGCCACGCGCTCCTTGGGGTGTGTCGTGATATCGACCACTTCGACACCCGGGAAGCCGATCGCCTCGGCCGCGTCTCCGGTCACGGCAGCTTCTGGAAAGAACGCGTCCCGCCGTTCTTTCGCTCGGTCTAGGTCGATGTCGCAGATCACGGCCACGGTCAGTCCCATCAGCCGGTACGCGTTCAGATGGTGCTTGCTGATTCCTCCCGCGCCCACCAGGGCGATGGGCGGGCGGTACGCGCGTGGCCGCGGAGGCTGGTAGGCCAGCGGCGGCGGCGTGAAGGAACGTGGGGCTTCCGGACGGCCGAGGCGTTCGCTGGCGGGCAGGTTCTGGTTCATGACTCAAGCGTCCGGGGAAGGAAAGGGTTGGTCAGGTGAAGAGCGGCAGGGCTCGTTTCTGTTCGGCACTGGCGAACGCGGTATCGACGATCTGCTGGCCGATGCGGCTGACTTCCGGTGACAGGGGCCCGTCCACGGGCTTCTCGTGAGCGAGGCAGTGCAGGAAGTAGGCGATCGGATTGATTTCCTGTGGGGCCAGCGTGTCGACGGGCAGGTCGCATCCGGCGGGATCGCTTCGCGTCTGGAGGCGGATGGACGACTCGAAGTC
>CAZUJM010000007.1:42158-48429 GCA_964620405.1 uncultured Pirellulaceae bacterium
ACGAATCCGCATTTGGGCAGGGGCTGGTGCGTCCACGGATCGGAAAGGGTGCCCCAGCGCGTTTCAAACTTCGAGAGTCCCGTGGCGTACCTGGCGACCGTGATGCTGTGTTCATCCACTTCCAAGCCGTCCGTTCGGTCGACCATGCAGATGATCTCCTCCGGCTTGCTGTTGCCGCGGAACCAGGTGCCGAGCGTCGCGCCGTAGCCGAGATAGTCCAGCAGCGAACCGCCGCCGTAACGCCGCTGGTAGAACCAGCTGGAACGCCGCTCCTCGACCGTCGGCTCACGCTCCACTTTGTCCGCGCCATGCCAGAGCGGTCCTCGATTCCCGTCGTAGTAGTGCACCTCCAGGACTTCGCCGATGCGACCTTCGGCGATGAGTCGATAGGCGGTGGCGTGCGAGGGATACCAGCGGAGCGGCCAGTTGATCGCCAGTTGTCCGCCGCCCGCTTGCGCGGCCGCGATCATGCGGTCTGCATCGGCCAGCGACGCGGCGAACGGTTTCTCCATCAGCACGTGGATTCCGCGGCGGGAAACGCGTTCGGTCCACTCGGCGTGTCCGGCGGGGTTCGGGCAGAGGATCACGACGTCGGGACGGGTCTTGTCGAGGCAGGCGTCGAGGTCGGTAAACAATCGCTCGGCGGGCACGGAGAAGTTGCGGCGAGCCTCCTCCATGCGTTCCGGCTGGGGATCGCAGAGTCCCACGATGTCGGCCTGGGGATGCTCCTGGACCATGCGGAGCAAATCACCCATGTGGAAGTGGTCGAACTGCACACCGGCGACTTTCCAGCGGCGAGGCATCAATGGTGCTCCTGAGAACGTGTCGGCGGGGCCCGGTGGTCGCGACACGCTGCAAACGTGGGGCTCGGGGGGCACGTGGGGGCACGTGGGGGCTCGGGTCAAGCGAACACCGGTCGCTTGCGTGGAAACTACCGGCGAGCGGTTGCGTTCCGTGCGTGTCGGCACGGCCACAGCCCTGCAGCGTTCGACGCCGCCAATTGTCGGGGGCTTGGACCGCCAGTGTCAATGAGACGCGGGGGAGCAACAAGGTTGCACGGGGGAGGGGCAAATGTTGCCGGACGGGGATAATCAGGAGGCGTGGTTGGTTCGACCGCCGGGAAGCTTGAGGGAGTAACCGAGTCCGATGGTGATGAAGCTGCCATCGCGCGAGCATGCACGGAGCGATTCCCGGGTACCCGGGGCGTCGAACGAAGACGGGTTACGATGGGGCGTGCGACAGCTGCCGGGCCTGGCGATTTTCGCGAGCGTTTCGATCGGCACCTGCTGGGATCGCTTCTGGCCTGCGGAGCCGAGGGTATATTTCGCCGCCTTGGCGGGTACGGCGATTGGCTGGTGGCGATGGCGGCGATTATGGCGATCCGGCGACGATCGTGGTCGCCATCCCCTGCGGGGCACCGGTTGGGTGCTGCTGGCGGTCGTCTGTTCGGCGGCGGCCTGGCACCACGGACATTGGCATTGGTATCCCGCCGACGAAATCGCTCGCTTCGCGACGCCGCCCCTGCAGACTCCGCGGCTGGTCTCCGTCCGCGGACGGTGGGACAGTTGCGTGCGTCGCGAGGTGAGTGAGCTGGACGGGCAGACGCGCATCCTCGGCAGCCTGAAGGTGGCGGCTGTGGAAGATGAAGGCGCGTGGCGGTCGGCCAGTGGACGGTTGCAGGTGGTCATTCGTCGAGTGGCATCGGGGGAGTTGGAGCTGCAGTCCGGCGACGAGGTTCGGGTTACGGGCGAGTTGCGGCGCGTGGAAGGGCCCGCGAATCCCGGCGAACTGGATCGCCAGCGGTACTTGCGGGCCGCGCGGACGCTGGCTCGCCTGGAGGTTGCCAACGCCGGATGCCTGCGGCGTTGGCAGCCCGCCGGGGTGGGCACGCCCGGTTGGCTGTATCGCTGGTCCGACCGGGCGGATCGGACGTTGCGCCAGCACCTGGGCGAGGCGATGCATCCGGTGGGCGCGGCGTTGCTCCTGGGACGCCGCGAGCACCTTTCGTCGGAGCAGCAGGACCGATTCCTGCGCACGGGGACAGTCCACCTGCTGGCGATTTCCGGGTTCCATGTGAGCGTGCTGGCCAGCGGGTTGCTGGTGGTGACCCGGAGCGGCTTGGTTCCCGAACGGGTGGGCTCCCTGTTGGTCATGGTGGCCGTCTGGTGGTTTGCGGAGGTGACGGGATCGCAGGCACCGGTGATGCGCGCGAACCTGCTCGTGCAGCTCGGTGGCCTCGCCTGGTGGCTTCGCCGACACGCGCCGCCCGTGAATTCCCTCTGCTGGTCCGCCGTGGTCGTCTGGTGTCGGTGTCCCTCGGACCTGTTCCATGCGGGGGCTCAGTTGTCCTTCCTGGCGGTCGCCGTTCTCCTGCACGTGCAGCACCGTGTCGACAGTCGAGGACAGGAGCCGTTGGAACGGTTGCTCGCGGCGAGCCTATCGCGACCGGTCCGCTGGGCGCGTCGCTCGGGGAACCAGTTGCGGGCGACGTTGTGGGTAAGTGTCCTGGTGTGGGGGTTCTCGCTGCCCTTGGTGATCGAGCAGTTCCATGTCGTGGCGTGGCTGGCCGTCCCATTGAATGTCGTGTTGTGGTTGCCCCTGGTGGTGGCCCTGTTCAGCGGATTCGGTTTGCTGCTGGTACACGCCTGGTGCCCCCCGGTCGCGACGCCTCTGGCAGCCGTGTGCCGTGGGAGTCTGATGGCGTTCGAGGGTCCGATCGCATGGGCCGACCAACTTCCCGGCACGCGGCTCTGGCATCCCGGGATCGGCGTAGGCTGGGTGCTGCTCTTCTATGCGATCTGGGCCGTCTACTGGGCCTGGCCACCGTGGCGCCATCCACGCTGGCCGTTCGTTGCGTTATCCCTGGTCGTGCTCGCCCTGGGGAGCGGCGTGGCAGCGTGGGAGAGGCATCTGCCGCAGGGGCGGATCCGCTGCACTTTTCTGTCGGTCGGCCACGGAGCTTGTGTGGTGCTGCAGTTGCCGGGCGGGAGAACTTGGCTTTACGACTGCGGGCGGATGGCAGCCGGCAGGTCGGCCGTGGATGCGGTCAGCCAAAGCCTGTGGAGCATGGGGATCTCAAGGATCGACCGGGTCGTGGTCTCGCACGCGGACGCGGACCACTTCAGCCTGCTTCCGGGGCTCTTGGAGCGTTTCCGCATCGCGGAAGTCGTCACGGGGCCGGGCTTTTGGAGCAATCACGCGGCCGGCACGCGGCAGTTGGACGAGCTCCTGTCGAGGCAACGCATCGCGCGGCGGACATGCCGACGGCGGGACTGTTGGAGTATCGACGAAACAACGAAGGTGGAAGTGCTGCATCCAGTTTGCCACCTGCCGGGCGAGTCGGACAACGCGAACAGCGTCGTCCTGCTCGTTCGCAGCGGTCCCCAGGCCGTGTTGCTGCCCGGGGACCTTGAGGGTGCAGGAACGGCGGAACTGCTGGGGGAGCCGATGGGGCCCGTGGCCGTGGTGCTGGCGCCCCATCACGGAAGCTGCCAGGAAGATCCGGCCGGATTTCTCGCCTGGTGCCAGCCGAGGTGGCTGGTGGTCAGCGGTCGTTGGAGTGTGGAGGCGAAGGACTGCCTGGAGCAGAATTGGCGCCGGGCCGGTACGGAGTTGCTGCACACGGCCCGCCAGGGAGCCATTCGAGTGGAAGTGGACGCGAAGGGAGTGCGACTGGAGCATGGTTGGTACGACGAATCACCGGCGAACGGGGAGCGGATGTGGTCGTGGTGATTTCACAAGGAGAAACACGCGGCCCACGTTGCATCGACGCTCAGGGGAAACGAGGGCGTCAATCAGAACGCAGGTGATACAAGCGGGCGGATCTTGGCGAATCCGGCCGGCGATCGCGGCTTTTCCTGATGGGCGGAGCCTTGCTGCCCGGTGCCGCGATGATTTAGTCTCAAGGTGGCGGTCGCGGATCGCGCCGCCCAACGAAATCTCAAGGTGGGCTGCGAGTCGCTCGAGGGAGGGCGATCTCGAGGAGTGGCGGGGGAATGGCGATGGACTTGGATCGCACTCTCGATGTGGTCACCTGCGTGGCATCGGTTCTCACTTTTTTCAGTGTGGGCGTGACGGTGCTGCCCCACATGAAAGAGGGGATGGCGATGATCCGTGACATGGTCCTCTGGCTGGCCTTCCTGGCGGTGGTGGTGGCTGGAGGATGGCTGGGCGTCCAGCGGTTGCGGGCGGAAGGCGTCGCGCCCGTGTTCACGCGACTCTCTTCCCTGGTCAAGGCCTCGCCTCAGACGCCATCGCCGGACGCTGCCCCCGGTCCTGCTCCGAATGCGGATCCCTACTACAGGCCGCCCCGCGAATAGCCTCGCAAAGAGGCCCGGCCGCGGTCGCGAGTGCCGGGTCCGTCGGCGAGGGTGCTCAAGTCCGGTCGTGACGGACGACGATAACGACGTTGCCGGATGATCTCTGCGGATCGGTCCTTTTCCGCCCGCCCGTCGCGGGCGGAGAATTCCCTGGTCTTCCGCAGAGGAGTCGCCGTCGTTCTGCGGCCCGCTTTTCGGCCCGCGGTCGCCGAGCGCTGGTCTCATCAGATGCCGGGGAATCGCCGATGGACCCTTTCTTCACCGAAGACATTCAGGCCTGGTTCGAACTGGTTCTCCTCTGGATCGGCTTTGGAACCTGCGTCGGACTCCTCGCGAAGGCGATCATGCCCGGGCGGGATCCCGGGGGTGCGATCGCCACGCTGCTCATGGGGATCACTGGGGTCGTCATTGGTTGCGGGGTCTACTCGCTGATCTACGACGAACGACTGTCGCCTATCAGCTCGGTAGGCTTGGTCTGCGGTACGCTGGGCGCGTTTGTGATCCTACTCTTCTACCGGCTTTTGGGTGGATTTCTATTGAATGAAGCCGGGGGGCCTCCTGCTGCGGGCCGATCGGGGATCCTGCGCATGGGACCGTCGACGTCGTTCCGCCGTCGACGCCGATACTCCCACTACCTCGAGGAGTAGCAGCTGCAGGAATCGTCGCGGCAGGCTTAAGATGCGGTGTCTGCGGTGTCTGTGGTGACTTTGCCTGGCTAGCCACGGCCGGCTGAACAAAGTCTTAACGACACCCCTATTTGCGGTTGCAAAACGGTGATCGCCTGATACGATGACGACTTGTAGCTTAGTGGTTTTTTGTTGCAGGAGTGATAGCGCAGACCAACCGTTAGGATAGCGGTGCCTCACAACTTTGTTTAGTGGACGAAGGGGGGCTGGAATCGGCTGGCGGGCGGAGAGCTTTGATTGGGTAGGTGAATGACCATCACGAAAGATCGAAAGCAAGGCATTATTCAGGACTATCGTCGGGCAGATGTGGATACGGGATCGCCAGAGGTGCAAATCGCCATTCTGACGACTCGGATCAACGGGCTCACGGAGCACATGCGGACGCATAGCAAAGACTACGCGAGCCGGCGTGGCTTGTTGATGATGGTCAGCCGTCGTCGCCGTCTGTTGGACTATCTGAAGAAGATTGATCCCCAGCGATATCTGGACATTATTGGACGGCTGGAAATCCGCAAGTAGCGGACTCTCGTCTTCTCCCACCTTGCTCGTGTCTGCAAGTTCGGCGGGTCCCGGTTGGCGGGGCCGCCAGTGGGCCATCGCGCCCTGTGGGTTGCTATCTCTAGGGGGCCGGCACTCCGATTCGGAGGTGCTTCTTCTGGCTGCTGCGCCATGCCCCGTCACAGTGGAAGTTCTAGAGGGAAAAGAAAAGTGAAAATTCGAGTTGAGAAGCAGATCGGGAAGCAGGTGTTGTCGCTGGAGACGGGATATCTGGCGAAGCAGGCGGCTGGGGCGGTCGTGGTTCAGTACGGCGAGACGGTGGTTCTCAATGCATCGGCGACGGGGCCTTCGCGTCCGGGCACGGACTTCTTTCCGTTGACCTGTGACTACCGCGAGCGGACGTCGGCGGCGGGCAAGTTCCCCGGGGGCTTCCTGAAACGCGAGGGGCGTCCTTCGATGAAGGAAACGCTGACCTCGCGTCTCATGGATCGCCCCATCCGGCCGTTGTTCCCGGACGGGTTTTGCGACGAGGTGCAGTGTCAGAGCGTGGTGGTGTCGAGCGATCGGCAGCACGACGCGGACGTGTTGGCGATGAATGGAGCGGCCGCGAGCCTGCACATTTCGAAGCTGCCGTTCCATGGGCCGGTGGCCTCGGTGCGTATTGGTCGGATCAACGACGAGTGGGTCGTGTTTCCGACGCATGACGAGCTGGAAGAGAGCGACCTGGACCTGGTCGTATCGGGCAACGACAAGTCGGTGCTCATGATC
>CAZUJM010000007.1:48439-63016 GCA_964620405.1 uncultured Pirellulaceae bacterium
GCGTACGTCATCGTCAGCGGGCTGGTCGAGATCCAGGTCGACGGGGTCTTCATCCCCTTCCCGACGCAGGACCAACTCGAGGAGAGCGATCTCGACCTGATCGTTTCGGGCAGCGAAACCGCCGTCCTCATGATCGAGGGCTTCGCCCGCGAGATGCCCGAACTGCTGATGTTCGAGGCCATTGAGGTGGCCCACGGGTACATCCGCGAGATCTGCGAGATGCACAACGAACTGCAGCGCAAGGTGGGTGTGGTGAAGATGGACTTCACCGCTCCCTCGGACGGTGGGCTGTTCGATCGCATGAAGGCCGGCTTCTATGATGCTTTGCGGTCCGCGAAGGCGACCGAGGGCAAGCAGGCGCGTGCGGAGGCGGTTTCGGCCGTGAAGGAGCGAGCACACAAGGAGATCATTCCCGATCCCGCCGCCGCCGGCGCGGTGACGGGCCCCCAGTTCTCGAAAGCGTGGCACGACCTCGAGCAGCGGGTGGTTCGCGACCTGATTCTCAGCGGCACGCGTCCGGACGGCCGAGACACGAAGACGTTGCGAAACATCGAGTGCTGTGTGGGGCTGCTGCCCCGCACGCATGGATCGGCCGTCTTCCAACGCGGCGAGACGCAGGCGTTGATCTCCATCACGCTGGGAACTTCGCGCGACGAACAGCGGGTGGATGGCTTGGTCGAAGAGTATTCGAAGCGGTTCATGCTCGACTACAACTTCCCGTCGTTCTCGGTCGGCGAATGCCGTCCGATCCGTGGACCGGGCCGTCGTGAAATCGGCCACGGTGCCCTGGCGGAACGGTCGGTCAAGTCGGTGCTGCCGGACGTGGAGGAGTTTCCTTACACGGTGCGTGTGGTGTCGGATATCCTGGAATCGAACGGTTCCAGCTCCATGGCCAGCGTGTGCGGAGCGACGCTGGGCCTGATGGACGCGGGCGTGCCGATCTCCAACCCGGTGGCCGGTATCTCCGTCGGGCTCGTCAAGGAAGGCCACGACCAGTGGGTGCTGCTAACCGACATCATCGGTGACGAAGACCACTACGGCGATATGGATTTCAAGATCGCCGGCACTCAAAACGGCATCACGGGCATCCAGCTGGACCTGAAGATCGCCGGCATTTCGGGTGACATCATCCGGGCGACCCTGGCGCAGTCCCGCGAAGCCCGCATCGAGATCCTCCGTTCGATGCTTTCCACGATCTCCCGCCCCCGCGCGGAGATCTCGCCGTACGCTCCTCGCCTGCTGCGGACCATGATCGACCCCGAGAAGATCGGTCTGCTCATCGGACCGGGTGGCAAGACGATCCGGTCGATCCAGGAGATGACCGGCGCGGTGATCGAAGTCGAGGACGACGGCACGGTGACGATCGCCAGCAGCAATGCCGACTGGGCGCAGGCGGCTTTGGCGCAGGTGGAGGCCCTCACGGCCACGGTGCAGATCGGCAAGATCTACGAAGGTCGCGTCACGAGCATCAAGGACTTCGGCGCGTTCGTGGAGATCCTGCCCGGACGCGACGGGTTGTGCCACATCAGCGAGCTGTCCAACGAGTACGTGAACAGCGTCTCGGACATCTGCCGTGTCGGCGACAAGATGCAGGTGCTGGTGATCGACATTGACGACCATGACCGCGTGAAGCTGAGTCGTCGCCGGGCCATGGAGGCGGGGACCGACGGAGCGGCGGCCAAGAGTCGCGACTAGGTCGACGCCGCAGCCCGCGTGCCGGGGAATCCCGGTCGCAGCCTGTGGATCCGAGTCTGACGTAACCGCCGCCCGGTGGCCTCCCCAAGAAGGTGGCGGCCGGGCGGCTTTTTTCATGAATGCGCCGTGATTCCGCCGGTCCCGTTCGCTACGTAGCGAGGGCCGTCGGGTGCAGGTGGCTTGCCGGAGAGGGCGGACCGATGAGCGCGGAGCAGGCAAGCAACGCCCAGCCGAAGTATGACGCGTTTACGCGGCAGCTGATCCAGCAGTACAACGAGATCGCCCAGCTTGCGGGAGCGCTTGCGCACGAGATCAAGAACCCGCTGTCCGTCATCCGCATGAACGTGGACCTGCTCACCGAGGACTTCGAGGCCGAGGAGCCGATCAACAAGCGGAGGGCGCTGCAGAAGGTCAAGATCGTCCAGTGGCAGTGCGAGCGGCTGCAGAACCTGTTGAACGACTTCCTCAAGTTTGCCCGGGTGCGGAAGCTGGACCTCACACCGGGGAATCTGAATGAACAGATCAACCGGGTGTTGGACCTGTTTTCGGCGCAGGCGGACGAGATGAACGTGGACGTCGTGCGGTACCTCGACCCGGACCTGCCGTCGATCCTGCTCGACGAACAGACGATGGAAGCGGCCCTGTTGAATCTCGTAAAAAACGCGCTGGAAGCCATGCCGAACGGCGGCCAGCTGACCGCTCGTACCCGCCTGACTAGGTCGGGCGTCGCCTTGGACCTCATCGATACGGGGTGCGGCATGGACGAGAACACGGCGAGCCACATGTTCGATGCGTTCTTCTCGACGAAGGACGAGGGATCGGGGCTGGGACTTCCCACCGCGCGGAAGGTGATCGAGGCCCATGGAGCGCGGATCAACGTGCAAAGTGAAGTGGGGCGGGGCACGAAGTTCACGCTGGAGTTTCCCACGCCGCCCCGGCTGGAGGGCGCGGCGTCCGCGGAGGGCTCCGCCGACCCGGAGGGCCCCGGTGCCCCGGATGGCCAACAAGGTCAGCCCTGACCGCTCGTCTCACACACTCAGGAACCGTCATCCGGTGGAATCCCATGAATGACATGACGACTCCCGAAAACGCCGACCTCCCCACCTCCGCCATCCGGATCTTGGTCGTGGACAACGACAAGAGCCATGCCCAGGCGATGTCCGAAACCCTGGAACGCGTCGGATACGACTGCTCCGTCGCCACCTCCGGACCGGAGGGCGCGCGGCGCATCGACCAGGATTCGTTCGATGTCGTCATCACGGACTTGGTGATGAACGAAGTGGACGGGGAGGAGATCCTGCGTCGAGCAAAGGAGTCGCTGCCTGATGCCGAGGTGATCGTGGTGACGGGGCATGCTTCGGTGCCGAAGGCGGTCGAGGCGATGCAGCAGGGGGCATTCAACTTCCTGGAAAAGCCCCTGACGCCCGATCGCCTGCGGGCGGTGACCCAGAAGGCGGCGGAAGCCGTGCGGCTCAAACGCACTAACGTCGACCTCCAGCAGCGGCTGGACGAACGCTACGGCTTCGAGGGCATCGTGTACGCCAGCGACAAGATGCAGGCCATCATTGAACGCCTGAAGCGGCTGGCGCCCACGGATGCCAGCGTGCTGATCACCGGGGAGACCGGCACGGGCAAGGAACTGGTGGCCCAGGCCCTGCACCAGAATTCGCCGCGCAAGAAAAAGCCCTTCGTGGCCCTGAACTGCGCCGCGCTCAGCGAGCACCTGCTGGAAAGCGAACTGTTCGGGCATGTCCGGGGCGCGTACACGGACGCCGCGGCGGACCGTGTCGGGCGGTTCGAGTACGCGCATGGCGGCACGCTGTTCCTGGACGAAGTGGGCGACATGCCCATGCCGACGCAGATCAAGCTGCTGAGGGTGCTGGAGAGCGGAGAGATCGTGCGGGTTGGCGAGAACAAGTCCGTAACCGTGAACGTCCGGGTGCTGTCCGCCACCAATCGCGATCTCGACAAGGCGATCGCCGAAGGGGCGTTCCGCCGTGACCTGTATCATCGACTCAAGGTGGTCACGGTCGACCTGCCTCCGCTGCGTGCGCGTCGCGACGATATCCTGCCGCTGGCCGAGCACTTCCGCAAGCATTTCGCGCGGCGGCACAAGAAGGTGTTGCGGGGGATTTCCGGAGCCGCGACCCGGCACCTGTTTGCGTACGACTGGCCCGGAAACGTCCGGCAACTGCGGAACATACTGGAAAGCATGGTGGTGATCGACGTCGATGGCATCCTCGACCTGGACGACCTGCCGCCCGAACTGACGCCTACCAGCGAAGGGGCGGTTGTCGAGGCGGGAGCGAACGAGGCGGCGGGAGGTTTGATCGGCCAGCCGCTCAGCGAGATCGAGCGCTGGGCGGTCGAGAAGACCCTCCAGCTGACCGGAGGTAACCGCGAGGAGACCGCGCGCATCCTCGGCATCGGCGCGAGGACTCTCTATCGCAAGATCAAGGAGTATGGCCTGTAGCATGGCGAGGTCGGCTTCCCGAGTTTTGACGGGGACGCGCGACGGGCCAAGCGACGGCCAGGCCGGGAGTGGGCCGGCGGGCATCAACCAGGGGAACGTGCAGGGCTGTCGAGCGAGCAGTCCATGGAGGACGCGATGGCAGACAACACGTCAGTCAACCCGACAGAAACAACGACGAACGAGAACACGGGTCGCATCGGACAGCTGCCTCCGAGTGTCGTGAACAAGATCGCGGCGGGCGAGGTGATCGAGCGACCGGCCAGCGTCGTCAAGGAGCTGATGGAAAACGCCGTCGATGCTGGAGCCACGCGCGTCGAGGTGGTGCTGGAGAATGGCGGCCTGGAACGGATACGGGTGAGCGACAACGGTTGTGGCATGGGGCTGGAGGACCTGCCGCTGGCGGTGGCCAGCCATGCCACGAGCAAGATTCGCGATGCCGACGATCTGTTCGCCGTCGCCACCTTGGGGTTTCGCGGCGAGGCGTTGGCTTCGATCGCCGAGGTGAGCCAGATGACCCTGAGGACCCGGGTCGCGGACGCGACGATGGGCTATGAGATGGTCGTCTATGGGGGCGAACGCCGCGAGCCGGCGCCTTGTGCCGCGGCGGTTGGGACGACCCTGGATATCCGCAACCTGTTCTTCAACACGCCCGTCCGCCGCAAATTCATGCGGGGCACTTCGACGGAACTGGCCCATGCGACCGAGGCGTTCCAGCGGATCGCCCTGGCCTTCACCCACATCCACTTCAGCCTGAAGCACAACGAACGCGTCCTCTACGAGTTGCCGCCGGTGGATAACTGGCGCGAGCGTATCGCGGGAATGTTCGGGCAGGAACTGGCTGAGTCGTTGATCGCGGTGGAGAGCCAGGTGGAAGGGATCTATCTGGCGGGATTCGTGGCGAATCCGACCCAGAGCCGCAGCAATAACAAGATGCAGTACCTGTTTTTGAATGGTCGGCACATCCGTGACCGTTCGCTGCAACATGCGTTGGGCGAGGCCTACCGTGGTCTTCTGCTGACGGGCCGTTTTCCCATTTCGTTCCTGCGCCTGGTGATGCCTCCCGATCAGATCGATGTGAATGTGCATCCGACGAAGCTGGAGGTTCGGTTCCAGGATTCCGGCCGCGTCTACAGTCATCTGCTGGGAACGATTCGCGGTCGGTTCCTCAGTACCGACCTGACCGCCCGGGTGCAGCCCCTGGAAGCGGTGCCGACCGACGTCGGGGAGGCCTTGTCCTCGGCGTTTACGGCCGAGCAGCTGGCACGCAGGCAGCAGGAAGTGGGCCAGTGGGCGCGGACGGGCGTCGATCCGGCGGCAGGAGTCGGCAGCGGCGCCAGCAGTGGGGAGGGCGGGACATCGCAGCCGAAGCTGCGCTGGGATGGAGGCGTGGACGAGTTCATGCCGTTTCCGCCACTGCCCCACGCTCGACGCGATCCGCTGGCCGGGGGAGGCGGAATGGCCGGAGTGGGCCCTGCGAGTGCCCGCGCGGGCGGCATGGAGACGCCGTCGGGAACCGGCAACCCGGTGGATCCTTCGACCGAGATGTTCCCGGCATCCCAAGCCGTCGGCGTGCTGGCCGGGCAGCCGGTCGAGGCGGGCGAGTGGCAGCCTCGCTGCGTCGCCTTCCAGGCCCACAACAAGTACCTGGTGGCGCCCTGCGATGAGGGGCTGGTGGTCATCGACCAGCATGCGCTTCACGAACGAATCCTCTACGAGCAGCTGCGGGAAAAGACGCTGGCGAAGTCGGTGGAGGTCCAGCGGATGCTGGTGCCGGAGCCGGTCGACTTGCCAGCCTCCGAGGCGTCAGCCGTCCTGGAGAACCAGCAGTTGCTGGCGGAGATGGGGATCCAGGTGGAGCCGTTCGGGGGCGGCACGGTGCTGCTGCAGGGATATCCCGCGATCCTGGGCGATGTTTCGCCCGCCGAACTGCTGCGGCAGGTGGCGGCCCAGTTGGGCGGGGGAGAGCGACCGCTGCAACGCCGTGATATCCTCGATGAACTGCTGCACATGATGTCCTGCAAGGCGGCCATCAAGACCGGCGACCGGCTTTCCCCGCGGGAGATCGAGGCGTTATTGTCCCACCGCCACCTCGTTCAGGATTCGCATCACTGCCCTCACGGACGTCCGACTACCCTGGTCTTCACCAAGGAAGAGCTCGACAAACGTTTCAAGCGCATCTGAGCCGGAGTCTTGGCTACAATGGGCGCTTTTCAGGCGAACGGGAGACGAACTGCATGATTTGCGTCTGTATCGGCCGGGGACGGCACAAACACGTCATCGCCGAGCATGCCCATCTGGTGGAGCAGGGAGCTCAACTGGTGGAGCTGCGACTCGACTACATCGCGGGCAAGGTCAACCTCAAGCGGCTGCTGGACAATCGGCCGGGGCCGGTGGTCGTCAGCTGCCGACGCGAGGCGGATGGCGGCAAATGGGCGGGTACCGAGTCCGAACGGCAGGTCCTGCTGCGGTCGGCGATCGTCGAAGGCGCCGACTATGTGGACCTGGAAGAGGACATCGCCGGCAGCATTCCTCGCTACGGCAAGACGAAACGCATCGTCAGTCTCCACGACTTCAGCAAGACGCCCGACGACCTGCCGTCGCTGCACGCCAAGCTGGCCGCCAAGTCGGCGGACATCGTGAAGATCGCGACGATGGCGAACAATCCGCACGATAACCTGCGAATGCTCAAGCTGATCGCGACCAGTCAGCTGCCGACGGTCGGGATCTGCATGGGCGAGATGGGGATGCCGACGCGGATCCTGGCCGGTCGTTTTGGAGCTCCGTTCACTTTCGCCACGTTCCACCAGGACCGCGCGATGGCTCCCGGCCAGCTGAGTTTCCAACAGATGAAGGAACTCTACCACTACGACGCCATCCAGGCCGACACGCGCGTGTTTGGGGTCATCGCCGACCCCGTGGGCCACAGTCTCAGTCCGGTGATCCACAACGCGGCTTTCCATCGCCTGGGACTGAACTGCGTCTATGTGCCCTTCCGAGTGCCCCGCGAACATCTGGCGGGGTTCCTCCGCGACTGCAACGACCTTGGCGTGCGCGGGCTCAGCGTGACCATCCCGCACAAGGAGGCCGTGTTGCCCGCGTGCACGGAGGTGGATCCGGCGGTCAGTGGAATCGGCGCGGCCAACACGCTGTTGATGGAGGATGGCAAGGTGCGGGCCTTCAACACGGACCAGCGCGGAGCGTTGGAGAGCTTGTTGGCGGGCATGGAACTTCCCGCGAACCAGGAGGGGGTGCTGCGGGGGAAGCAGGCGCTGGTGCTGGGCGCGGGTGGTGCCGCCAAGGCCATCGCCTACGGCCTGCTGCACCAGGGGGCCCAGGTCGCCGTGGCCGCCCGCTCACCGGACAAAGCCAAGCCGTTGGCCGAGCAGTTGAAGTGCCGCATCCTGGACTGGGACGCGCGCCATTCGGCCTCGTGTGAAATCCTCGTCAACTGCACGCCCGTGGGCATGCACCCGAATGTGGATGAGTCGCCGTTCGAGAAGCACTATCTGCGGCCGTCGATGACCGTGTTCGACACGGTGTACAATCCCGAGCAGACGCTGCTCGTGAAGGACGCACGCGAGAAGCATTGCCGTGTCATCACGGGAGTCGACATGTTTGTCCGGCAGGCGGCGCTGCAGTTCGAACTGTTCACCGGTCGTCCCGCTCCCGCCGACTTGATGCGCGAGACGCTGAAACGGACGATCGGAGCGACTCGCGTGTAAAGTCCATGGTCCCCTCCGTCCGTCCCCTCCGTATTCTCTGCGTTCTCTGTGGTTTCATCGTTCCCAGTTCCACGCACGCCCTCCAAGGTCTCAGCACCAGTTGCAAGTCGAGGGCGTTCAAGGCGACTCGGCGGACATGGTCAAGGATAGAAGGAAGCCTGTCGGTGATTGTGTCGTTGATCGGTTACCGAGGCACGGGCAAGACGACGGTGGGGATGCTGCTGGCGGAGCGGCTCGGCTGGAAATGCATTGATACGGACGAACAGATCCAGGAGCGGGCCGGTTGTTCGATCCGACAGCTGTTTGAACAGCAGGGCGAGGCGGCCTTTCGCGACTTGGAATCGGCCGTGATCGCCGAGTGCGTGCGCGGACACCGGGTGGTGTTGTCGTTGGGCGGTGGCGCGATCCTGCGGCCCGCGAATCGGCAGCAGCTGACCGTGGCCGGGCCCGTCGTCTGGCTCATGGCGGACCCGTCCGTCATCCGCCAGCGACTGCAGGCCGACCCCCGGTCGTGGGCACAGCGGCCCGCGCTGCTCGCCGCCGACTCGGGGCCCGCGAATCCTGGCTTGCCCGCGGCGGCGGATGAGATCGACCGGGTTCTCGCGGAGCGGTTGCCGATCTACGACTCCTGTGCGGACGTTCGCGTGGCGACGGACGACAAGACGCCCACCGAAATCGTGGAAGCGATTCTGGCCGCTCTGGACTTGCAGCCTCAACGTGGGCTATCGTAGGCCCGCGGCTGTCAGTCATGGCTGCGAGAGCAAAGGTTCAGGTGGCGATCGCTAGAAGTACCGTTCGTGAAGCCGCGGTCGTGAAGTCCAATTCGTAGCGTTTGCAGAGGACGCGATCTTCCCGGAGTTGGACTGGCCCATGAAGGAACTCCCGGTCTTTCTTGTCTTTCTCGTCTCTCTCGCAGTGGCAGGGCAGATCAACCGGGCCATCTATCGCTGGGCGTGGCGGAAAAGGTCGATCAGTCCCTGGTCCCAGCCTCCGCACGGAGTGGAGACTCGTTCGTTCCTGACGCGTCTACCCGTGGTGGGATGGTGGTGGATGCGAGCGGAGAACGTTGTTCACGGCCGCCGCTTCTGGGTGAGGCCCCTTTGCATTGAGTTGGCGTTCGCCACCGCCATGGCGTGGTTGTACGTTTTCGAGTTGCGGGGCGGATTGCAGCCTCCGGGAGCGGGCCAGGTTCCGCTGGCGACGTTCCAGGTGCAGTATGCCCTGCATTACCTGCTCGCCTGCCTGCTCACGATCGCGACCTTCATCGACCTGGACGAACAGACCATACCCGATCGGATCACGTTGCCCGGGTCGGTCCTGGCGTTGTTGGCCTCGGCGGTCTGGCCAACCTGTCGACTGGTGGGGGTGCATCTCCCCACCGAGGATCCGCTGGCCGGATGGGATCCGGCGTTGGTGGCAGCCGCAGTCGCGCCACTCACCTGCTTCAGCCCCGCGACCTGGGATCCTGCCTGGGATGGACCGAAGGGCTTGGGAATCGCCGTGTTCTGCCTGGTCGGATGGTGGTACGCCTTCCTTCCCAAGACGCTTTGGTACCGCAGTGGCTGGCGGTCCTTCTTCCGCTATCTCGTCGCCAGCGCGGTGCGAGATCCGCGCACGCCCTGGCTGACGACAGGTGCCGCGGCCTTGCTGGCGGGTACGGTGGCTTGTTGGCAGGTGGGGGGCGAGCACTGGCGTTCGCTGCTGTCGGCCTGGGTGGGACTGGCTGCGGGCGGGGCCATTGTCTGGTCGGTGCGGATCGTCGGCAGCCTTGCTCTGGGGCAGGAAGCGATGGGGTTTGGCGACGTGACGTTCCTCGCGATGATCGGCGCCTTCCTCGGCTGGCAGGCGGCTCTGCTGGTCTTCTTCATGTCGCCCTTCGCAGGCATGGTGATCGCGGTGGCCCAATGGATGTTGACGGGCCGGAAGGACATCGCGTTCGGCCCTTTTCTGGCCCTGGCCGCCGCAGTGGTCGTGGTGACATGGCCCTCCTTGTGGCTGCGTTGGGGAGTCCCCATCTTTTCGCTGGGAAGTTTCGTTCCGCTGGTGCTGGCTTGCAGTCTGCTGCTGCTGGGGGTGTTGCTGATTCTGGTGCGGCGGATGCGGATGGCTTTTTTCCCCGACAGTTGACCTTGTCCGGCAACGGGGCCAGCGATACGATCCGCCAGCCCGTGGGAGGCGGCTGCCCGCTCTCCCGAAACGGGTGTCCCTAGGCGTCGTCGGCCCTTTCTTCGAGCCTTTCGCACGGTCTTCGGTCAGCAGTTCATGCAACTCACGGACGAACCACCAATCCGACAGGCAAACGGCCGGCGCTCGATGCGTTCGGCTCTGCTGTTGGCATTCCTGCTGCTGACCAGCGTTGTCGGGTGCAACCAGGGCGGAGGCCGTTATCCGACGTGGCCCTGGAGTCCGACGACGCTTCCCGACGGCAGCCCTGCTCCCGCGACCGGGCTCTTTGGGCGCCCCCAGTCACGCAACGCTTACGTTGCCGACCTGCAGAAGAAAGCCGACGAACAGGCTCGTCTCGCCGCCGAACAGCAACAGCGCCTGCAGCAGCTGCAGGACCTGCAGAAAATGAATGAAGACCAGCTGGATGCGATGAAGAACAGCCAGCTGGCCGCGCAGGCCGAAGCCGAGAAGCAGCGGCTGCAGCAGGAACAGGAGCTGGCCGCTCGAGCCCGCGAAGCCCTGGGGAAGTACGACGAACTGGATCGGCGTGCGCAGGGGCTCGATGCGAACAACCAGGACCTGCATACAAGCCTGGCCAGGGCGCAGCAGCAAAGCCAGTTGCTGCAGGACCAGAACCAGCTGCTTCGGCAGCGGCTCGAAGAGACCAACCAGCGACTGGCGGTGGCGCTGCAGGCCACCCAGGATACCGAGCAGCGGATGCAGACGCTGGCGGCGTCGACCCTGAGCGGCGGCGCGGCGAGCGTGGCGGGCACGGGCTTTCGATTCGCCAGGATGGCGAGATGGTGCGCATCGAGATGCCGTCCGATTCGCTGTTCGAGTTTGGAACGGCGAGGCTGCGACCGGACGCGACGCGGATGATCGATCAGGTTGCCGATGTGATCCTGCAGAACTATCCGCGGCAGGTCATCGGCGTGGAGGCCCATGCCGACAACTCGCCGCTCAACGGGACCATGTGGCGGAGTTCACATCAGTTGACGGCTGCCCAGTCCATGGCCGTCTTTGAACAGCTGAGTTACCGGCACCGACTGCTTCCGCAGCAGATGTTCGTGCTCGGGCACGGCGAGAACTTCCCGCTTTCTTCCAATGCGACGACCGCTGGCCAGGCTCGCAACCGTCGTGTCGAAGTGGTCGTCTATCCGGAAACGGTCGGCCAGCGCTGACACGGCGGACCGAACGCAGCCCGCCGACATCCAGGGGCTTGCGATGGGGCGTCTCCGGCCTCGAGACTCCTTGCTTCTCTCGCCCGTTTG
Source organism: uncultured Pirellulaceae bacterium (assembly GCA_964620405.1). Classification (GTDB taxonomy): domain Bacteria; phylum Planctomycetota; class Planctomycetia; order Pirellulales; family Pirellulaceae; genus CAZUJM01. The sequence goes on from CAZUJM010000007.1 coordinate 59,767, forward strand.
GAGCTGCGATCGATCGCTGGTCGCCGCGGGTTCAATTCAGGGACTGCCCGTCGAAGGTCGCTTGTGTTAGTCTGGTGCGTCCGTCTGGGGCGAGGCCACGAGAACGATCCAGAGCTTGAAGATGATTGCGATCATTGACTATCAGATGGGGAACCTTCGGAGCGTCCAGAAGGGCTTCGAACGCGTCGGGCATGCGGCGGTGGTGACTTCGGATCCGGAGGCCATTGAACGCGCGGACAAGGTGGTCCTGCCGGGAGTAGGTGCCTTCCGGGACGCGATCGCCGAACTGCAGGCGCGGGAGCTGGTGCCGGGGATCCACCGAGTCACCGAGAAGGGGCGTCCCGTCCGGGGAATCTGCCTGGGGCTGCAGCTGCTGTGCGAGCGATCCAGCGAGGACGGCGAGCACCGGGGGCTGGGGATCCTGCCCGGTGAAGTCGTGCGTTTTGACCTGCCTTCCGAGTACAAGGTTCCCCACATGGGCTGGAACCAAGTCTCGGTGCGACGGGAAGCGCCGATCCTGCCCGATCGGGCCGAAGGGGCCCACTTCTATTTCGTGCACTCGTATCATGTCGTGCCTGGCGATGCGAGTTGCGTGGCCCTGGAGACGGACTACGGGACGCGGTTCTGTTCCATGATCTGGCGTGACAATCTCTTCGCGACGCAGTTCCATCCCGAAAAGAGCCAGCAGAACGGGCTGGAGATGCTGCGTCGGTTCGCGGAACTCTAACCCGTCCCCGCGGCGTTGCTGTCGCCGTCAGTTGATTCATCCCACGGGAAGTGAACGACCATGATGCAGATTTGGCCAGCCATTGACATCCGGGGCGGCAAGTGCGTGCGCCTCCAGCAGGGCGACTACGGTCGCGAGACGATCTTCGGGGACGACCCGGTCCAGGTGGCGCGGCAGTGGTTGCAGCAGGGGGCTCCTTGCCTGCATCTGGTGGATCTGGATGGAGCCCGAGATGGAGAGGTCGTCAACCAGCGGGTGATTCGCGGGATCGTCGAAGCGGTTTCCGTGCCCTGCGAACTGGGCGGGGGCGTGCGCGACGAAGCGACCATCGAGAACTGGCTGCGTGTCGGCCTCCATCAACTGGTTGTCGGGACGCGGGCGGTCCAGGACCAAGATTGGTTCCGCTCCATGACGCGACGCTTCCCAGGAAAACTGGTTCTGGGTATTGATGCGCGGGATGGTTGGGTCGCAACCCAGGGCTGGCTGGAGACGAGCCAGGTGCGGGCCATCGAACTGGCCGAGGCGTTCGCGGGTGAACCGCTGGCGGCCATTGTCTATACCGATATCAGCAAGGACGGAATGCTCTCCGGCCCCAACGAAGAGGCGATGGCGGAGATGAAGCGAGCGGCGTCGTTTCCCGTCATCGCATCAGGGGGAGTGAGCTGCCAGGAAGACGTTGTCCGTCTGGCGGAACTCGGCATGGATGGCTGCATCATCGGCCGCGCCCTCTACGAAGGTCGACTCGACCTGGCCAAGACGCTGGAAGCCGTCCGCCGCGTTGGCTGAGATGTTCCGCGATCGGCGGATCGCGCCGCTCGTGTCCGCGGAAACCGCAGGAAGACCATCGAGCTGATGCGTCGCATTCCTCGGTGATGATGGTGCTATCGCTGCATGCGTGGTTCTTTTCGGTTGAATGCTCCGAAGCTTCTCCGCGCCCCTGCCGAAATACTCTGAATGGGGGCCGTTCGAGCGACTTGCCAGTCTTGCCTTGGGCGCCTACCATGCCACCATCGTACCTGGGCAGCCGTCCCACCTTGGACGGGAGCGTTGCGGGAGCCATTCGGCGTTTCAGACGGCGGGGGCTCATGCATCGGGAATTTCTGCATGTGGAATTCCGGCGTGCCAGCAGGCATCCGATGGTCGAGGAGCGTTGGGCTGTTTCTCGCTACTGTCCGTCTTGGACAGATTGGATCACGAGTAAACGCCGAGACGTGTCGGAGACGAAGCGCCCGCCAGGTGCCGTTCCCTGAACGGGTGGCCGGCTGCCGCGGGAACATAGAAGGGGGCGACCATGGCGTCCGATTTTCGGCTGAAGGAAGAGCTTCCCCAGCTGACGCACAAGATTGTCCAGACCTACACCGAAATCGGCTCGATCAATCACCTCGGGCACTGCCCCTTGCCCAACTACGACGTGATTGTGTCCGTGATCGAGGACCTGCGCGAAATCATCTATCCGGGCTACCGTCGCCGCGAGGGGTTGCACCTGGGGAACATCACCTACCACGTGGGGGACCTGGTCGATCGCTTGCACGACAAGCTGACCCAGCAGATCGCTCGCGCGCTGCTGCATGAGGAACGTGTCTGCAAGCCGAAGGATGCAGGATCGGAGCCCGTCGATCACGAGGCGATGGGGCAGGCGATGGCGATCCGGTTTCTGGAGTCGCTGCCCGCCCTGCGCCGCGTGCTCGCCACCGACGCGCAGGCGGCCTTCGATGGCGACCCATCGTGCCGCAGTTTGGACGAGGTGATCTTCTGCTTTCCGGGCCTGCTGGCCATCACCGTCTACCGCATGGCCCATGAACTCCTGCGCCTGGGCGTTCCCTTCATCCCTCGAATGATGACGGAATGGGCGCACAAGGAAACGGGCATCGACGTGCATCCCGGCGCCCGTATCGGCCACTATTTCTTCATCGACCACGGGACGGGCGTGGTGATTGGCGAGACGTGTGAGATCGGCAATCACGTGAAGCTCTACCAGGGCGTGACCCTGGGCGCCTTGAGCTTCGATACCGATGGCGAGGGGAACCTCGTGCGGGGCGCGAAGCGTCACCCGACGATCGAGGACCGCGTGGTGATCTACGCGAACGCGACCGTGCTGGGCGGCAAGACGGTGGTCGGCCACGACTCGGTCGTCGGGTCCAGCGTCTGGCTCACTCGCAGCGTGGCACCGTTCACCACCGTGCTGCTGGAGAAGCCGAATCTCCGCATGCGCGAGGAGCGGCCGGATGAACTGGATCCGGCCTACAACTACCTCATCTAGCCTCGCGCACGCTTCGACCGACTGGTCTCCGCCGCCCATGGTCCCGCGCGGCGAAAGACAAAACTCGCGGAGCAGCGCCGATCGCTTTTGGTCGATGTGTGCTCTTCCGACCCCGGGGGGCGCCGCGGAGCGTTCGTCAGCGGATGGGCGAGTAGTCGGTCGCCTGCATGAACTCCGACTTCACGCCATCGGGCGTCGTCAGCGAGCCGCCGGCCTTCTTCTCCGACGCGGCGCGGGCGGCGACCCATTCCGGGTCCTGCCGG
>CAZUJM010000008.1:0-60417 GCA_964620405.1 uncultured Pirellulaceae bacterium
GCCTTCCCCAGCCTGCAGGAGATGCACCTCGTCGACTACAAGGTCCGCGTCGTGAACTCCGAAGCCGGCACGGCGGCGCGCATCCGCGTGATCATCGAAAGCAAGGATGCCCACGATGTCTGGGGGACCGTGGGCGTCAGTGAAAACATCATCGAGGCCAGCTGGATGGCGCTCGTCGACGCAATCGAATACAAACTCTGCAAAGACACGGCTCGTGGGCCCAAGGATTCCTCGCATGACCGCCCGATTCTCAGCGGAAAACCTGCCGACCCGGTTTGACCACAAACAGGCACAAGCCCGCCTCTACCAGCAATGGGAATCCCGCGGCTACTTCCACAGCGAGCCGGATCCGGAGCGGGAGCCGTTCACGATCGTGATTCCCCCGCCCAACGTGACGGGCGCCCTGCACCTGGGCCATGCGCTGAACAACAGCCTGCAGGACATCCTCATCCGCTTCAAACGGATGCAGGGCTACAACACGCTCTGGATGCCCGGCACCGACCATGCCGGCATCGCCACGCAGGCCGTCGTTGAACGCCGCCTGCTGGAGGAGGAAAAGAAGACGCGACACGACCTGGGCCGCGAGAAGCTGGTCGAACGCATCTGGGCCTGGAAAGATGCCTACGAAACCCGCATCCTCTCGCAACTCAAGCAGATGGGCTGCAGCTGCGACTGGGAACGGACTCGGTTCACGCTGGACGAGGTCTGCGCCCGCGCCGTCCGCCAGACCTTCTTCAACCTGTTCGCCCGCCGCCTGATCTATCGCGGCAAACGGCTCGTCAACTGGGATACGTTCCTGCAGACGGCCGTCAGCGACGACGAAGTCTTCCACGAGGCGGTGCCCGGTCACTTCTGGCACCTGCGTTATCCGGTCATCGATCCGCGCCCGGGCGAACCGACGCATGTCACAATCGCCACGACGCGCCCCGAAACCATGCTCGGTGACACGGCCGTCGCCGTCCATCCCGACCCGGCCGCGGCGCTCGACGCGCTCGAAAAGCAGCTGAACGAACGGCGTGCCGTCGCCGCGGCGAAAGACATCGAGCCGATCGACAAGGCGCTGGAGAACGCGCGCGACCGCCGTCGCGACATGCTCAAGCAGCTGGAGCAGCTGCGGGACATGGCCCGCGACGGTCGCTGCCTGAAGCTGCCGCTGGTCGATCGCGTCATTCCGCTCGTTGCCGACGAATGGGCCAAGCCCGAGATGGGCAGCGGCTGCGTCAAGATTACGCCAGCGCACGACCCGAACGACTATGAAGTCGGCAAGCGGGCCAGCCTGCCGATGATCAACATCCTCAACCCCGACGGCACGCTCAACGCACAGGCCGGCGAGTACGCGGGCCTCAAGATCCAGGAAGCCCGCAAGAAGGTCGTCCAGGACATGGACGACCTCGGACTGCTCGTCGAAGTCGAGGACCGCGAAATCGAACTCGCCCACTCCGACCGCAGCAAGACGCCGATCGAACCGTACTTGGCCGACCAGTGGTTCGTCGAGATGGCCGATCTCGCGCAGTCGGCCATGGATGCCGTCTCCGATGGCCGCGTCCGCATCCTGCCGTCGCGTTACGCCAAGGGCTACCTCGACTGGCTGGGCGAGAAACGCGACTGGCCCATCAGCCGCCAGCTCTGGTGGGGACACCGCATCCCCGTCTGGTCCCGCACCGCTCCGGCGCACGACCCCTCGTGGCAAAACATGCCCCTGCCCTACCTGCCGGCCCTCGACCTGTCCGAGCCCGCGCAGCCGCTGCGTTCGCCCTTCAACGACTTCATCTCGGCCATCCTCGCCGACGGCCCGGGTGACCAACAGTGGACACTCTTCGTCTGCGTGGCGCCCGGACACGAGGACTGCGAGCGGGAACTGGAGAAGGCCGGGTTCACCCAGGAGAACGACGTCCTCGACACCTGGTTCAGTTCCGCGCTCTGGCCCCACTCGACGCTCGGCTGGCCCGAGCACACCGAGGAGCTGGAATACTACTACCCGACCAGCACGCTGATCACCAGCCGCGACATCATCACGCTGTGGGTCGCCCGCATGGTGCTGACCGGACTCAGCAACATGGGCGACATCCCGTTCCACGACGTCTTCATCCACCCGAAGATCCTCGATGGATACGGCGAGACGATGTCCAAGTCGAAGGGCAATGGCGTCGACCCGCTGGACGTGATCGACAAGTTCGGGGCCGACGCGCTGCGTTTTGGCCTGGCCTTCCTCACCACCGACACACAGGACGTGCGGATGCCGGTGCAGTTCGAGTGCCCGCACTGCGAGGTGCTGCTGGAACAAACCAAGAAGAACCGGCAGCTGCCCCGCATCGATTGCCCGAAGTGCGGCAAGCCCTTCAGCACGCAGTGGGCCTCGCGGCCGGAAGACAAGGAACTGCCGCGCGGCGCGGTCGTCAGCGAACGGTTTGAACTCGCCCGCAACTTCGGCAACAAACTGTGGAACGTCTCCCGCCTGACGCTGATCAACCTCGACGGCTACTCCGCCGCGCCCGTCTCGCGCGACGAACTGGCGTTCGAGGACCACTGGATCCTCAGCCGGCTGGCCACGGTCACGGAGCGGGTGACGCAGCACCTGAACGAGTATGCGTACGCCGAAGCGACCCGCGTGTTGTACGACTTTGCCTGGGACGAGTTCTGCAGCTTCTACGCCGAAATGTGCAAGCCGCGTTTCGAGGACCCGGCCACTCGGCCAGTTGCGCAGCGCGTGATGGCCCATGTGCTGGACGTCCTGCTGCGGCTCCTGCATCCAATGATGCCGTTCATGACCGAGGAGGTCTGGCAACTGCTGGGCCAGGTCGCGCCGCAGCGTGGCATCCCCGACCCGCAACCGGCCAGCGAAAGCCTGGTCATCGCGCCGTGGCCGGCCGTCGAATCGTCGCGCCAGGATGCGAAGCTCGAAGCCCAGTTCGCGCAGTTCCAGGCGGTGCTGGGTGCCGTCCGCGAAATCCGCAGCCGGCAGAACATCAATCCGCGCGACCCGGTGGAGTTCTGCGTGCAGTGCGACGACTCCATGGCCGCGCTCCTGCAGCCGATGGAAGTCTACTTCCAGCGGATGGCCAAGGCCAGCAGCACCGGCTGGGGCCCGCAGGTCACTCCACCGCCCAGCAACGCCCAGATCAGCGTCGTGGGCGCGGAAGTCTTCGTCGACCTCAAGGACTTCCTCGACATTCCGGCCGAAATCGACCGGAATGCCAAGCAGGAGAAGAAGCTGCTGGAGATGATCGCCCGCAAGGAACAGCAGCTCTCCAACGAAAACTTCGTCTCGCGCGCCCGTCCCGAAGTCGTGCAGAAGGAACGCGACAGCCTGCAGGAGATGAAGGACCAGCTGGCCACCACGCGCGATGCGCTCGCCCGGCTGAGAGCATTGCAGGGCTGACGCGTACCAAACGCAGGCAGCCCGTTCACTGCAGCCCGTTCGCGTGCGGAAGCGGGCGTGTAGTGAACGGCCCCGCCCAAACGGCCCTGCCGGGAACAGGCGGTAAACCGCCGGGTCCGCTGCGGGGCCTGTTTCCCGCTGCCGTTTCGGCAGGTACACTGGGACCACGGTGCGTCACTTCGTCGACTGGCCCCTCGGGGCGCCGCTGGGAGTTCAGTTCCATGCCCGTGCAGATGCAGCTGTCCCGGATCATCATCAGCGAGATCAACGAGCAGCAGGTGATCTACCTGCGCGAGGTGAACGGCGACCGTCAGTTCCCGATCCTGATCGGCATCTTCGAGGCGACCAGCATCGACCGGCACGTCAAGGATATCGTCTCGGCCCGTCCCCTGACGCACGACCTGCTGGTGAACACGGTCGAGCAGTTGGGCGCGGAGTTCGACAGCATCGTCATCACGGAACTGCGCGAGCATACCTACTTCGCGAAACTTCGCATCCGCCACAATGGCGAATTGATCGAGGTCGACTCGCGTCCGTCGGATGCTATTGCGGTCGCGGTAACCTGCAGTCCTCCGCTGCCCATCTATGTGAATGAAGAGGTGCTGGACGAGGCCACCGAATAGCCTCCGGCCGCTTGGCCATGCCGCACCGGATCGCCCCGCCCACGTGCGCATCGCGACGGCGAGTCATGCTTTCGATTCGCAACCGCTGCGGGCGACCTGACGCTGGCCTCCAGTCCCGGATCGCCCAGCACAAGCTCCCAGTCCAACCACCGGCCAACCGTCGACCCGTTTTTCACTCGGTGACCTTCTCCATGCCCCACGACGACTCCGCCAGCCCGGGAACGCGATTGCGAGCAGCGGCCGCGGGCGGCTGCCTGCAGGTTCCCGGAGCGCCCAACGCGCTGATGGGAAGGCTGATCGAGCAGGCCGGCTTTCCCGCCGCGTACCTGTCCGGCGCCGCTTTTTCCGCTGGTACGCTTGCCCTGCCCGACATCGGACTCTTCACCCTCAGCGAACTGGCCCAGCAGACCACATGGCTTACCCGACGCGTGCGGATTCCTGTGATCGTCGATGCTGACACGGGCTTCGGCGAAACGCTGAACGTGGAGCGTACGGTGGTGGAACTGGAGGCGGCGGGCGCGGCGGCGATCCAGCTGGAGGACCAGCAGATGCCGAAACGCTGCGGGCACCTGTCCGGCAAGCAGCTGATCGAAGCCGACGCGATGTGCCTGAAGATCCGCGCGGCCGTGGCGTCGCGCCGTGATCCGGGCCTCGTGATCCTGGCGCGTACCGACGCGCGTGGCGTGACCAGCTTCGAGGATGCCGTCGCGCGGGCCCGAGCGTATGTCGCGGCGGGAGCCGACTGGATCTTCCCGGAAGCGTTGTCCGGTGAAGAGGAGTTTGCTCGCTTCGCGCAGGAAGTGCCGGTGCCGCTGGTGGCGAACATGACGGAGTTTGGCAAGTCGGACCTGCTGCCGATCGACGTTTTCCGGCGGCTCGGCTATGCGGCCGTCCTCTATCCTGTCACGCTCCTGCGCGCGGCCATGCATGCGGCCGCTGATGTGCTCGATACGATCGCCCGCGACGGCTCGCAGAAAAACCACCTGCCCCGCATGCAGACTCGCCAGCAGCTCTACGACCTGCTGGGCTACGAGGGTTTCGAAGAAAGGGATCGCGCCTACTTCGGCCACGCGACTTCCCCACCCCCAGGAGAATCCCGCGGAACGGGAGCCAAGCCATCATGAACAAGCCCGCTTACGATTCAGGGCTCGAAGGCGTTGTCGCCGGCGAGACGCGCGTCAGCACGATCGACGACGGCCTGCGATACCGCGGCTACGCGGTCGAGGAGCTCGCGGACCGCACGACGTTCGAGGAGGTGGCGTACCTGCTGCTGCACGGGCAGCGGGCCACGCCTGCCGAGTCGGCTGCCTTCCGCGAGCGATTGGGCGCGGCGGCGAGCCTGCCCGCCGAAGTGACGCGGACGCTCGAATCACTGCCCGCCGCGACCAACTCCATGGACGCCATGCGGACCGGCACGAGCCTGCTGGCGCACTGGGATCCCGACACGCAGGCCACCGATCGCGCGGCGAACCTTCGCAAGTCCGAACGACTGCTGGCCCAGTTGCCGCTGGTCATGGCCGTCGACCACCACCGGCGGTTCGGCACTCGCATGTTCCCCGCGCGCCCCGAACTGTCCCTCGCCGCCAACCTGCTGTGGATGCTGAGCGGCCAGGAGCCGACGGAAGAGCACGTGCGTGCCATGGATGTGTCACTCATCCTGTACGCCGAGCATGAGCTGAACGCCTCGACCTTCACGGCCCGCGTGGTGACATCGACGGGAGCGGACCTGCATTCGGCGATCACGGCGGCGATCGGCGCGTTGAAGGGTCCGCTGCATGGAGGCGCGAACGAGCGGGTGCTGGAGGTGCTGCAGCAGGTAGGCACGCCGGAAAATGCCGAGGTCTGGGTGCGCGACGCGCTGGCCCGCAAGGTGCGGATCATGGGCTTCGGCCACCGCGTCTACAAGACCGGTGACCCTCGCGCCCGCTACCTGAAACCGCTCTGCGAGCAACTGGCCCGCACCGAGGAGCACCGCCAGATGGAACGCACATCCGCCGTGATCGAGGAAGCGGTCGTGCGCGAAAAACGGCTGCCACCAAACCTCGACTGGCCCAGCGCGCGGCTGTATTACTACCTCGGACTGCCCGTCGAACTCTACACGCCCCTGTTCGTCATCAGCCGCGTCACCGGCTGGAGTGCGCATGTGATGGAGCAGTGCGAGAACAACCGCATCATCCGCCCGCGTTCCATCTACACCGGCGAACCGGCCCGCAGCTGGCAGCCGTAGCGGGCCGTGCCGTGGCAAGCCGCTGGCAACTGCTGCCAGCGGCAGTTCCCGCCAGTAACTCCACGCGTCGCCCGACTCAAGCCAGTTCGGCGATGCGGCGGAAGTCCTCGCGCAGCGAACGGTACAGCTGCTGGAAAACGGGGAAGGCCCGCGTGTGGTACCGCGCGGCCCCGCGATCGACGGGCGTCTCATCCACCGTGTGGATCGTCGCGGCGCACGCTTCTTGGATATTGCGGTACGCGCCCGCTCCCACGGCCGCCAGCAGCGCGACGCCGTAACCGGGCCCCTGCTCCGCGTTGATGCGATACACCTTCTTGCCGAACACATCCGCTTGGATCTGCCGCCAGAGGTCGCTCTTCGCACCGCCGCCGCCGACGCGGATCTGCCGTACCGGTACACCCAACCCCTCGATGATGGCCAGGCTGTCGTTCAGCGCGTACGCCACGCCTTCCATGATGGAGCGTGCCAGGTGGCCGCGCGAGTGCTTCAGCGTGAGGCCGACGAAGCAGCCCCGCGCCAGCGGATCGGCATGCGGCGTGCGTTCGCCTGCCAGGTAGGGCAGGAAGAACAGGCCCTCGCTGCCCGTCGGCACCGCTGCCGCTTCCTGGTTCAGGATCGCGTACGGATCGGCCTTCTTGCCCTTGCCGAGTTCCGCGCACAGTTGCTGGCAGAACCATTCCAGCGATCCCGCCGCTGACAGACTCACCCCCATCATGTGCCACTGCCCATGCACCGCGTGGCAGAAGGTATGCAAGCGTCCGGCCGGGTCGAACTGCATCTCGTCGCTATGCACGAACATGACGCCGGAAGTGCCGAGCGAGCTGGCGAGCAGCCCCTTCTTCACGATGCCGTTGCCCACCGCGTTCGCCGCGCAGTCGCCCGCTCCCCCCACGACCACGCAGTCGGTCGACAGGCCAAGCAGCTTGGCCGCTTCACGCGTCAACTGTCCCGTCACCTGCTCCGACTCATGCACCCGCGCGAACAGGTCGCTGTCGAGTTCCAGTTTCGAGAGCAGCGGCTTGGACCAGTTGCGATGGGCCACATCCAGCAGCAGCATGCCGCTCGCATCGCTCACCTCCGTTGCGAACTCCCCCGTCAGCCGGCGACGGATGTCGTCCTTGGGGAGGAGGATCTTCCTGGTGCGGTCGAAGTTGGCGGGTTCATGGTTGCGAAGCCAGAGGATCTTGGGGGCGGTGAATCCGGTCAGCGCGGGATTGGCCACCCACTTGATCAGTTGCTTGCGGCCGCCCGCCCGACGCTCGATCTCTTCGCATTCGGCGGCGGTCCGCTGGTCGTTCCAGAGCAGCGCCCGGCGCACGACCTGGTTCTTGGCATCGAGGAACACGCTGCCGTGCATCTGGCCCGAGAGGCCGATCGCCTTGACATCGGCCGGCTTGAGCTGCGCCTTCTTGACAACCGCGCGCACCGTCTTGACCGTGGCCTGCCACCAGTCCTCCGGGTCCTGCTCGCTCCACAACGGTTGCGGATGGTAGGCCGGGTAGTGCGCGGTGGCTTCCGCCAGAATCGCGCCAGCCTCGTTCATGGCCAGCGTCTTGGTGCCCGAAGTGCCGATGTCGATGCCCAGGTAAACGCCCATGATCTCTCCTCGACTCCCGTGAAAGCCGTGTACTTTATCGGCCACGCAGCCTTCCCGCAACTTATCCCCTCGACGCAACCCGCACGGGCCACTCGCATCGGCCCGTGACCACGGGCGGCGTTTGCAGGCGCCCGTTCTACGGGCGGCGTTTTGCAGGCGCCCGTGACCACGGGCGGCGCGGCTCGACTTGGCTCGCGCCCTGGTGGCTACCCGGCGCGGGCTGATCGAGCAACAATGAGGGCGGCGATTACGCAACTGTTGTACGAATTGAACGAAGGACGCGCATGCCCGCTCGCTCCACGCTCGCTTCCGCTGTCGCTTCCAGCTCTTCTCGCGGCATCACGGCCCCCGCTCGGCCCACGCCTTGGAGATGCATGGTCACCCGCCGCTTTGCCCCCGGGGGCCTTGCACTGCCGATGCTGGTGCTGTGGAGCGTCCTGGCAATACTCGGCTGCCAACCAGCACCGACCCCGCCTGGCAGCGACCGGTCGGCCACAGACGCGACGACGAACGGGGGGGCCGCTTCCTCGACCGGTCCCTCCGGCGATGCGCAGAAGAGCGATGCGTCCGCCGAGCCCGCAGCCAACGAGCCGCTGCGCGTGCTGGTGGTCGACGACCCCGCCTTGGGTCAGGCCATCGCGCGTCAGTGGCGTGCGCACGCCCAGCAGCAACTGACCATCGTCGACGCCCGGTCCACAACACTCGATGACAAGACGGCCGACGCCGACGTGATGGTTTTTCCATCGGCCCTCCTGGGACAGATGGTTGTCAACCGCTGGATCGTGCCCTGGCCCCGCCCGTGGCAACCCGCTGGCGATCGTTCCGTCACCACGAGCGCGAGCGGAGCCGATGAAGAATATCGCTGGAACGATGTGCTGCCGTTCCTGCGACGCCAGGAACTGCGATGGGGTGAGCAGCAGTATGGCGTGAGTTTCGGTTCGCCCTTGCTGATGCTGTTCTATCGACAGGACCTGCTCACCGCCTGGGGCCTGGAGGCTCCGCGCACCTGGACCGACTACCTCGCGCTGCTGCCGAAGATTGACGCGAAACTGCAGGCGGCCCGCGCGGCGAAGGAACGCGGCGAGGCAACCGGCATCGCGGGCCCCGTACCATCGCACGCCACGCTGCTTCCGCTGACGCCCGGCTGGGCTGCCCGCTGCCTGCTGGCCTGGGCAGCTCCCTACGCCCGCCACCCGAACCAGTATTCCACCTTCTTCCAGTTCGTCACGATGGAGCCGCTGATCGCCCGTCCACCGTTCGAGCGAGCGCTGCAGGAACTGCTGGAGGCGACGCGCTACGCGCCGGAAGAGGCTTGGACGCAGGCACCCGACGATGTGATGCGCCGATTCCTGGCGGGCGATGCCGTGCTGGCCTGGTCCTGGCCCAGCGCAGCGCGCGACGGCGATGCAGCTTCGCAAACAGGAACGGATACGGCGGACAGCGCAAGCAGCGGCGCGAACCTTGCTGTAGACAGCAATGCCGCGGGGAAACCGTTTTCGTTCGGCATCCGTTCGCTGCCCGGTTCCACGTCCGTCTACCAGCTGTCGGAAGCCCGCTGGGAAGAGCGTGCGGCGCCGGGCGAAGTGCCATTGTTCGGAGTGGCCGGCCGTGTGGGCGCGGTCGCTCGCCGCAGTCGCTCGCCGGAGGCCTCCTGCAACCTGTTGCTGTGGCTGACCGGGCAGGAGCAAGCGGCGCGGGTGGCGGCCAAGAGCTCTTTCGCCACCGCCGCGCGGCTATCCCAGTTGAGCACCAGGGCGGACCAGTGGGTCGACGCGCCGCTGGCCGCGAACGCAGCGCAGTTCGCGGCCGCCATGCAAGCCAGCCAGCAGTCGCCTGACGCCCTCATGGTGCCGCGCATCCCGGGAGAGACGCGGTATCTCGACGCGCTCGACCTGGCCATCCGCCAGGCGCGCGCCGGCGACACGCCGCCCGCCACCGCACTGCAGCAGGCCGCCCAGGAATGGAATCGCATCACGGAGGAATTCGGCAAGGACTCCCAGCGCAAGGCCTACGCCGAAAGCCTTGGGCTGACTGCGCCGTGATGTTCGCGCCGTGATGTTCGCGCCGTGATGTTCGCAGCGTAGTGACCGCGATCGGTTCGGATCAGGTCAGTTCTTCCTGGCAGCTCAATAACGCAGCAGCCACACTTCGCGGACCTGGCAGCCGCGGCCGTTGCCGCCGAGGCCCGGCTCACGGTGCCAACGGAGGGTCAGCACGCCGTCGGCCGTTGCCGATCGCGGCACCATGGCCTCCACCTGCGTCTCCGGGTTCGTCGTCTTGTCGACCCACGCGTGCACCTCCTGCCCTTCCGCCTCCAGCCGCACACGCGCGGGAAACAGATCGGGGGCGTACACGACGCGCACGCGATACCGGGCCGAGGCATCGAGGCCTTCGTAATGCATCTCCTGCGGATGGTCGTAGAGGCTGAGCGAGTAGGTGGCCCAGGCGCGCGGCAGGCCGGGGCGAGTGTCGAAACTGGCGATGGGTGTGCGGCGAAAATCTGGATCGGAGGCGAATCCGGCGCCGCGCACCAGATGCGGCTGCCGCGACGGATTTCCCAGGTCGTCATAGAAACCGCCCGGACCGGGATCTTCGCGATGCAGCAGCTGGCGGATCGCGTCGAGGCGTTCCGACTCCGTCGGTAGCCCGCGCGCTCGCTCGAACTGCGCCACCAGCCACGCGCGATCGTTCAACGGCGCGTCGAGCGTCTGCTGCGACGTGCCTCGGCCCAGTTGCCCCTGGTAACGCTCCGTGTCCAGCTGCATCCGCACGCTCTGGAACAACGCTTCGGCCAGTTCGCGGGTGCGGACGCGCAGCGGATCGGCGTTCGGAGCCATCGCGCCGCGTGCCAGGATTGTTTCAGCCTCCTGCATCGCCGCCTGCGCGCCCTGGGCGGGAGCGTCGGCAAGGACTCGCAGCGCGTCGTCCTCCGCTGCCGATTCCACCAGCAACCGACGCTGCACGAACGCGTCATAGTAAGCACGATAGAGGGCCTGCTGGAACCGCCAGTTGAGCCGATCGGCGGGCGTCGCCGCCTGCTCCAGCTGCTGGAAGTGCTGCAGCGTCCCTTCTACCTGCGTGTTGGTGGCCAGAGGCCCGCGCCAGTTGCGTTCCAGCATCGACAGTCCGCGCGCAAATCCCTCCGCATGCCGCTCGCCCACGAAGACGCGCGCATACTGCCGCAGGATCTCCTCCACCGGCGTCTCCGGATTCCATCCGAGTCCGCTCCAGATCGCCTTGTTCACGTCATCGTTGCAACCTTCGGAGTAGGTGATAAAACCGCAGGTCGCGTCCCGATAGTAGGCAAAGATGGTGGCTTGGTCTTCCGGTCGCGGATTGATCGGCTCCCGGCCTAGCGTCCGCGCGAAGGCCAGGTCCCAGTCGGGCACCGGATGCTGGCAGTTTAAGGTGTGGGTGATGTCGGGATACGCGCGGATGCGATAGCGTGTCGGAACCAGCTTTCGCAGCTCGGGAAGGCTCACGCGAATCTGCGGGCCATACACTAGCCCCTCGAGCCACTCGGGTTCCTCGCGGAGGATCTCCAGGAAGTCGTCCAGCCAAGGACCGCTGAAAGCCTGCGGCGCGACCCACAAACGCGCCTGGGGATGGTACTTGCGCAGCGACGCGATCTGCTTCTCGAGCAGGGGCATCAGCAGTTGGGGCGGCGTCTTTCCAGGGTCACCGCCGGGTACGAACAGCCCGTCGATCCGCGGCAGACGCTGGAACACCTGCTCCCACTCCCGCAACGAGAACTCCACGGTGGCCGGATCGGAGTAGTCCTTGTCGAGCGCCGGGAACCAGATCCAGACATCCAGCGCATACTCGTCGGCAAGCCCCGACATGGCCGCCATCATCTCCAGGGGTGGACGGGGAAAGTGCGGACTGTCCGCATCGTCGTCCGTACGCGGCGGCACCAGTTCGACCGCGTTCGCGCCGAAGACCACCAGGTCGCGATAGTACTGCTCCCACTGCGGCAGGTCCCAAGCATCGTAGGAGTTGGTTTTCGGTCGATAACCGAGCTGGTGGCCGCGCAGCGGATAGCGCGGCGAGCTGGTTTCGCGAAACGAATCGGGCAGCTGCACGCGGTCGCGGCCCATCCGCAGTTCGCGCAGCAGCCGTCCCACGGCGAAGAAGACACCCCGCTCATCGTTGCCTGCCACGACCACGGCGGCCCCGACCCGGTCCGCCGCGTTGCTTCCATCACTCCCGTCTCCCGCACGCACGGCAATCGAGAATCCCTCGGGCAAGTTCGAATCGGGCGACAGCGAGGCCTGCGGATAAGCGGCCGCGAGCGAAGCGCGAGTTCCCACCACCACGGCGATGACGTCGGTTTCCGAGGGCCATGCCGAAGTCACCGCCCACCGCAGACGCGTGCGACGGCCGATCTCCTCGACAAGAAACGTCGCCGCCTTGCGCTCGCGCGGCGTGGCCTGGGGGGACAGCACGACCACGGCCCGGGCCAGGTCGAGCATCCCTGGTGACGCGCCCGTGTCACTCACGACACGCGTCCCGCTGCTTTCCTCCGCCGCGAAAAGACCTGCGGAATCGGCTGGCATTTTCGACTGCATCGCCAACCATGTGACACTCCAGAGCAACACCAGCAGCTGCCGGCGACGCGGACTCGCCATCGGTGCCGGAGCGTCCGTTCCTTCTGCAGGTCGATCAGCGCGCACGAATTCCTCCGGGCATGGGATCCAAAGAGGGAACAAGGACAGGCCGAGACGAAGCCGGGCCACGGAATTCAGCCCGGCGGCTCACAGCAGTTCGGCGATGGGCTCGCCATCCGGCAGGATCGGCATCGGCCGGCCGCGGTGGTCGAGCAGGTTCTGATGGTAGTCGATCCCCAGGTGGCGAAAGATGGTGGCCCAGAGGTCGTTCGGCGAGAGCGGCCGATCTTTCGGTTCTTCGCCGCGTGCGTTCGTCGATCCAACGACCTGCCCCATGCGAAGACCACCGCCCGACACCAGCATCGACATCGCCTGCGGCCAATGGTCGCGGCCCGGCTGCCGGATGCCCGTTTGCGTCCCCGTCTGGTTCTCGATCCGCGGCGTCCGGCCGAACTCCCCCGTCACCACCAACAGCACGCGCCGATCGAGGCCCCGCGCGTAGATATCCTCAATTAAAGCCGTCACGCTCTGGTCATAGATCGGGAAACGGACTCGGGCGTCGCGGAACAGGTCGCAGTTCACGGCGTGCGAATCCCAGTTATAGGTCCCCTCCTTCAGGAAAGGAACGCCCGACACATACGGGTTCTCCAGCACCACGGTCACGAAGGGACAACCGGCCTCCACCAGTCGCCGGGCCATCAGCAGCCGATAGCCCCAGGCGTGGCGACCGTAACGATCAATCAGCTTTTCGGACTCGCGCGAGAAATCAAACGCCTCGCGCACGCCCCGTCCCGTCAGCAGGTTCGCCGCGTTGTGGCTCAACGAATCCATCGCCTGCATGCTGCCCGAACCGTCGAGGTCGCGACGGATGCGATCGAGCCCCTGCAACAGCGAGCGACGATCGGCCAGGCGGTTCTCGAAGTTCGCGGCCAAGGACAGGTTCTGGATCTCGAAACCCGCTTCGCCCGGATCGCCCTCCACGGTGAACGGCGCGTAGGCGGACCCCAGGTAGGCGGCCCCCAGGCTGAAAGTGTCGATGCCCCCGCGGCCGCGGTCGGTCATCAGCACATAGTCCAGCGGCACCTCGCGCGTCGAGGGCAACATCCGCGCGATCATCGAACCGCAGGCGGGGTAGTCGTTCACGAACCCCGTCGGTTCCTTCGGATCGCGGCCCGTCATGAACCGTTTGTGTCCACCACCATGATCGGAAAACGTGTGGTGCACGGAGCGAATCAGGGAGTAGCGATCGGCCAAACGCGTGTGCAGCGGCAGCAGTTCACAAACGTCGATCCCCGGTACGTTCGTCCGCACCGGCCGGAACTCGCCTCGATAGTCCGAGGGCGCGTCCGGCTTCATGTCGTACATCTCCATGTGCGGCGGACCGCCTGGGAGCCACACGAAGATACAGGCAGGCGGTTCTTCCGACTGGCCGGCGCCCCACGACTGCCTGGCCATCAACTGGCCCAGCGTCAGTCCGCACGCCGCCAGGCCACCGACCTGCAGGAAAGCCCGACGCGGCATGGGCCCTCGACAGGCTACGCCCGCTACCCCCGCGCTGTCGCTTGCTGCTCTTGCCATCGTTCAGCCCCAATCCCACCCTTCAGAAGACACCGCAGGTCCCACGGGGCCGCGAAAAAAGACTGCCCGCTAAACCGGGTCGCATTATAGCCGCCAAGCGTGGGTAGATCCAAGCAACAGGGACTGGCGATTCACAACCGGTTTCCGCCCCGCTGCCCCCACCGCGCCGTTCCGCTCCAATCACTACCCGACGTGTGCACATTGCCGCAGCCCCTCCCTAAACTTCAATGCTCCGGAAGCATTCCCAAAGAGTCCACAGCGTTCTCCATGCACCGACGACAAGTGGCTCCGGAGGCCCCATCGCCCTGGCAGAAGATCACTAAGTGTACAGAGAGCAGGTCGCGATCGCATCACTGTCGCGGATGCGTGCATCAAGCTCGAGAAAGTGTCCGCTATTTCGCAGGGTAGATCTCCACCTATGCGAGTGCCCCCCCCTAATGACTCCATCAGGAAAGCACATTGGTCCCACAGGTCACGTCATATTGCGTGTGTCTGCCCCGACCGGACTTTACAGATACAACTTTTTTGATGTGCGGACTTTAAAAGAGTCATGGCGAACTTTAATTGGAACCGTATAATACGGGCGTGATTTACATTTATGTGAATTCGCTAGTTAGTCGTCGGGAATTTGGAACCGCCTGACGGAACCACTTAAGAAATCCCTACCGGAACAATGAGCGATTGCTTAAGAAAAGGAGAATGAGGTATGGCGGCGAAGACGTCCGTGAAGTTGGTCAAGAGCGTTGAGGGGAAGGCGGCTGCCCGCGGCGTGCGTGTATCGACGCGCAAGAATCCCCGCAAGAACAAGAGCTTGGCCATACGCACCATCATCGCCGCCTACCCGGAAGCGTCTGGGGCAGAGGTGGTGGACCGCGTCAAGAAGAAGTTCGGCCTCGATGTCACCGCGAATGTGGTGTACATGATCAAGACGAAGCTGAACAAGGAGAAGGAACTGCTGGGTGGTGGAGATTTTCCCGCCACGGGCAACGTGATCTTGGCGGTGCGTCTGGCCCAGCAGCTGGTCACCACGACCGGCAGCGTCAACCATGCCGTGGCTCTGCTGCGTGCCCTGCAGTCGCAGTCGCTGACGCCGCAAGATCGCTGATCGACTGCAGCCTCCCCCAAAAGGCTGCTTCAGAAATAACAAAGGGTCGGACCTTGCGTGAGGTCCGACCCTTTGTCGATTACGGCCCGAAATTTCGTGCCCGTCAGTCTCCGACAGAATTCATCCTGCCCGCTCCCCCGAGGGAAGTGAAGGCGAGGAACGGTCTGTCTCAACCGGCAGGAAGTGGAGCGGAAGGGAGTCGAACCCTCGACCTTCGCATTGCGAACGCGACGCTCTCCCAACTGAGCTACCGCCCCGAACGAACCGGCCTGTCCAGTACGCCGAGTGCGGCTACCGAACAGGTCAGGGATTGTAGAGCCCGCTCGGCAGCTTGTCCAGCCGAGTCCTTCGGGCGGTCCGGCCAAAAAAATCGCGACGCCCCGCGGGCTGGCAGGTTATTCCAACTTCATCGGTCCCGCCAGCCGATCCTTCCCCCGGCGTCGCACTGCCCGCCGACTACTGGGCGGCCGCGGCTTGATCGCGGAGCTGCCTGGCCTTCTCGGCGACCTCTGGCTCCGGATTGGTTTTCAGCAGCCGCTCCATGCCCGTGGCAACCTCCCGGGGATGGGAGCGGAGGATCTTGGGGGCAATCTTCAGGGCCGTCTGTCCGGCCGTGGCCTGAAGCGCCGGGTTGTCCAATTGGGACAGGGCCAGTTCCAAGGAGTCCGGCGAGGGCACGCGTTCGAGAACGCTGAAGGCCAGCGTCCGCTCTTCCTCGCGTCGCGCGACCTCCAGGGCCGTCTTGAACATCTGCAGGCGCTCCTCGGGGGAGAGCTGCAGCTGGCGGGCGATGCGGAGGTAGCCGCGGAGGGCTCGGACCTGAAACCGCGCATCGCCGCTGCCCCGGGCAATCTCCAGCAGGGGGCCTGCGGCGTCGGGGCTGGGCCATTCGCCAAGCAGCCGCACGGCCGCGTCGCGCACGGGCTCCGTCTGGTCTGTCGTGGCGCCGCGGATGGTCTCCAGGGCAACGCTGCCGCCCATCTTCGTGAGCACCTCCATCAGCGTCACGCGATGACCCGCGTCGGCCTTCTGGGACAGTTCGGCCAGTTGCCGCGCGGTCGCTTCGCGGTCGGGTAGACGCAGGGATGCGGCCAGCAGCGCCTGCCGCGCGGGGCCTTCGGGGCCCGCCTGTTCCTGAAGGGCGAACTGGACCAGCCGGCCCAGGTCCTTGGGCTGGATGACCTGGGCCCACGCCCGCAGCGCCGCTTCGCGGGCCGGCTGGTCCTGGCCTTCGAGCGTGGCGACGATCAGCGGTTCGGCTTCGGCGATGCGTCGTGCACCGACGAGTTCCAAGAGTCGGACGCGGCCCGGCAGTTCGGGTTGCTGAAGTCGCTGCAGGATAGCCGCATCGGTGGAACTGCCGGGTCGATTGCGGAGCGCCTGGACTGCGAGCGGCACGAGGCTGCTCACGTCGGCGGTGGCGTCGGCGGGGGCTTGCGTACCACTGGCCGCCTGGGCCACGAGGTCGACCAGCGACTGCAGGGCCTCGGGGGCGTTCATCGAAGCGAGGACGCGGACGGCCGCCTCACGCAGTTCCGGGGATTCGCTGCGCGTGGCATCGACGACGCGCTGCACCGGCGGCTGCTCCGCGCGATCCCCCAGCGCGGCCAGCAGCCGTGCCTGCCGAGCAACGGTCAGTTGCGGCATCAGTTCCACCAGCCGACCTGTCAGTCCGGGCGTGGCGATGGAGCGGGAGGCGAGCAAGGCGACGTTGAACTCTTCGTCGTTGCCGGAGCCGACGAGTTTGACGAGCAGGTCCGCACCATCGTCGCCCAGCAGCAGGAACTGTCCCTGCAACGCGGCGGCGTGCAGGTAGCCGGGCAGGTACGCGTCGGCGATCTCACGATAGGCGGCGAGTGACGCCTCCTTGTCACGCGGAGCGATTCGTTCGGCGTATCGCAGGTAGGCCTCGGCCAACTGGTAGACGCGCGGCGAGACGCCGCTGCGGAACGCTCGCTGCAGTTCCTGGCCTGCGGCATCCGAGCCGATTTCGGCGAGGGCCCTGGCGGCGGCGATGGAGATCTCCAGGTTGTTGTCGGACAGGCGAGCCGCCAGCAGTTCGACCGCCTGCTCGTCGCGGCGTTTGGCGATGGAGTCGATCACGCCCACCAGCGCGCGGCCCTCCAGCTCCCCCGCGGCCTCGCGGAGTGCCGTGTCGGCCGACGGATCGGTGATCTGCTCCAGAGCTGTCCGCGCGTACAGGTTCAGCTCCGACGACCCCAGCAGCTTCCGCAGCGCCGGCACGGCCGACGCGTCGCCGACCACGGCCAGCCGCTGGCAGGCCTTCGCTTTGTCGAACGCGCTGACCGTGTCGTTGCCCAGCAGTTCGACAAGCTCCGCGGGGCTCTTCTTGAAGATCTCCCCCGCCGTCTGCGCGGACAAGGTTCCGCTGCCGAGCAACACGAGCAGAAGCGTAAGGGAGGGCAGCAGCGCGAGGAAGAGAATACGAACCGCCATGGAGACATCCTTTTCGGAGTGAATCGAGTGCAGGGGCGTTCTTGGTCGTCGGGCGACCATCGGGGAGGCAAAGTGACGAAGGCCGCGCGTCCTCAGGCGACGGCGGCTCAGGACAGCGTCCAGGGGTCGCGGAGTGCTCGTGACCGCATACGATTCGCCTCGGCGTCGTCGATGAATTCCACGCGCGCGGGATCGAACTTCAGCGGTCGTCCCAGCTGCCAGGCGATGTAAGCCGCGTGGCAGATGATATGGCTGCGGGCGACGACTTCGGCATTGGAGTGCGCGGGGCGACGGGTCACGACCGAATCGAGGAAGTTTCGCACATGGCTGACGGCGGACGTCCCGACCTCGTCAAACTGCCGCTGTTCGCCGCGCAGCGCGCCCGACGAGAACTCCAGCCGCCCCGAGTCGCCCGTTTCGACCCAGCCGCCTTCGCCTTCATAACGGACACTGCACGTTCCCAGGCCCATCCAGTCCTGGTCGCGCATCACCAGTTTCAGGCCGTCGTCGTAGGTCGCGACGCAGCCGCTGGGCGTCGGTTCGTAGAGCACCGGCACCTTCTTGTCGTCGGAGCCGGCCCAGTTGCAAAGGTCCACGGTGTGCGCGCCCCATTCGAGGATGCCGCCGCCATGGAAATCAAAGAACCCGCGCCAGCCGCCCTGGATGTACTGCTCGTTGTAGGGTCGCCAGGGCGTAGGGCCGAGCCACAGGTCCCAGTCGACCACGTCCGTGGCGGGTTCGGGCTGGCCGGGCAGCCAGTCGTGCGACGTGGCGGGGTGCAAGGTGTTGGCATGCACGGCCGTGAGCCGTCCGAGCTTGCCGGACTGGCAGAGGTCCTTGGCGAAGATGAAGTTCGCGACGCTGCGGCGCTGCGTGCCCGCCTGGTAGATGCGGCCGTAGCGACGGAACGCCTCGGCCAGCGCCTCGCTTTCGGCAATCGTCATCGAGCACGGCTTCTCGCAGTAGACATCCTTGCCGGCGCGCGCCGCGCAGACCGATGCGGGCGTGTGCCAGCGGTCGCCCGTGGCGATGAGCACGGCGTCGATGTCGTCGCGCGGCAGCATCTCGCGGAAGTCGCGATACATGGCCACGCCCGGGCCGTACTTCTGTTCGGTTCGGTCGCGCACACCTTCGCGGCGGTCCTTCCGCGTGTCGGCGATGGCCACGAACTGCACCACCGGTTCGTCCATGAAGCATCCCAGCACGTAACTGCCGCGGCCGCCGATTCCCAGTCCCGCGAGCGTGATCCGATTGCTGGGAGCCACCGCTCCGTCCTTGCCGAGCACGCGTGCGGGCACCACCAGCGGCACGGCAAACACGGCACTCGCCTTCGCACAGTGGGCCAAGAATTCACGCCGCGTCGGTCGCTTCGAACGGCTTCGCATGCGGAGGTCCTTTCGTTTCCGGGTTGTGGACAGAATAGGGAGCGGTTACCCTGAGTCGAGATTCTAACGGCTGCGGAGTCTGGAAACAGGGAGGACCCACCCCATGCCCGCTCGATCGCGTCTCCAGTGGATTCCCGTGCTCAGGCCTGCCATCGGCGCCGCCGTGGTTTCGGTGATGTGCGCAGGGTTGCTCCTTTCCTGGCCGCTGTCCGCCCAGGAGACCCAGACGCTCGCGGCGTTGACCGAGCTTTCCCCCGAGAACGACTGGCCCTGGTGGCGAGGTCCGTTACGCAACGGCATCTCGTCGGCAAAGCAGGTGCCCACGCGTCTGGGCGAGACCGAGAACCTGAAGTGGAAGACGCCCGTGCCCGGGCGCAGCCATTCCTCGCCGATCGTGGTCGGCTCCCGGGTCTTCCTCACGACGGCCGACGAGGAGGAGCAGACGCAGTCGGTCCTGGCCTTCGATCGCGAGTCCGGCAAGCCGCTCTGGCAGTTGCAGGTGAACCGCGGCGGCTTCCCCGAACACAATCATCCGAAGAACACCGAGGCGTCCAGCACGGTGGCCTGCGACGGCGAGCGGGTCTTTGCCACCTTCTTCAACCACAAGACGATCCAACTGGTCGCGATCGACCTGGACGGCAAGCTGGTGTGGCAGAAGTCGGCGGGCGCGTTCCATCCGCAGCGGTTCGAGTACGGCTACGCGCCGTCGCCGCTGATCTACCGCGACCTGGTCATCGTGGCGGCCGAATACGATGGTGACAGCTTCTTGGCAGCCTTTCAGCGCGAGACGGGTGACGAAGTCTGGCGTGCGCCCCGACCCAACGGCATCACCTTCTCCTCGCCCGTCGTCACGCATGTCGCGGGACGGGACCAGTTGCTGATCAGCGGACACTCCGAAGTCGCCGCCTACGATCCCGCCACCGGCAAACGAATCTGGACCACTCCCGGTACCACCAATGCCACCTGCGGCACGATGGTATGGAGCGGCGATATCGTGGTCGCCAGCGGCGGCTACCCGAAGGCCGAGACGATCGCCGTGCTCGCCGACGGTTCAGGAAAGGTCCTCTGGAGAAACAACCAGAAGTGTTACGAGCAGTCGCTGCTGGCCGTGGACGGACATGTCTACGGCCTGACCGACGGCGGCGTGTTCTACTGCTGGCGCGCGGAAGATGGCAAGGAGATGTGGAAGCAGCGACTCCGCGGTCCCGTCAGCGCGTCCCCCGTGCTGGCGGGCGGCAACATCTACTGGGCCAACGAACTCGGCACGCTCTACGTCGTCCGTCCCAATCCGGCCCAGTTCGAACTCGTGGCCGAAAACCAGCTCGGCTCCGCCTCCTTCCCCAGCCCCGCCGTGGCCGGACACCAACTCTTCCTCCGCGTCGCCTCCGAGGAGTCCGGACGCCGACAGGAAACGCTCTACTGCTTCGAGGCCGAAGAGCCGTCGGCGACAAAATGAGACCGGGCCCGGTGCTTGCGGGGCTATAGTTTGCGGTCAGGCCTTCCGACTGTCGTTTCCCACGGCTCAGGGCTCCCGCATGCGCATCCTCCTGCTGCTATCCGCTCTCTCGGTTCTCACCCCCGCCCTGCTCCGGGCCCAGTCCACCGCCCCGGCAGCCCCGGCATCCGCCCCGGTATCCGCGGCGGTCAATCCAGCCGAGGCAGGGCTGCAGCCCAAGCATGTGGCGGAGATGCGTTTCGTCGTGGAAGCCTCCATCTCTCCTGACGGCCAGCACGTCGCCTACGGCCTAGTCGTGCAGCGCAAGCCGCTCCTCGACGAAAACGGTCCGGCTTATGTCGAACTGCATGTGCTTTCCGACGACGGTCCCGGCCGTCCCTTTGTCGCCGGCAAGGTCTCCCTGCGTGACATCCAGTGGTCACACGACTCGCGGCGCATCCTCTATCTCGCGAAACGAGGCGACGACCCGAACATCTGCCTGTACGCGATCCCCGTCGATGGAGGCGAATCGACGCGACTGCTGCAGCATGGCACCAGCATCGGCGCCTACTCGCTGCATCCCGATGGAAAGCAGCTGGCGTTCCTCGCCGAGGAGGAGCCGGACAAAGGAGTCAAAGATCTCCGCGAACGCGGCTTCAACCAACAGATCTACGAGGAAGACCTGACGGTGACGCACGTGTGGCTATCGAGCGGACAGCCCGACGCCAAACCCAGGAAACTCGAACTCCCCGGTTCGGCTTCGTATGTTGAATGGAGCCCCTCGGGAACGGAACTGCTGGTGGTGCTCGCTCCGACTTCCACGGTCGACGACCAGTTCATGTACAAACGCATCCATATCGTGGACGTGGCCAGCGGCCGGATTGTCGAATCGATCAAGAATCCCGGCAAACTCGGCGCGACGCATTGGAGTCCAGATGGGAAGCGGATTGCCCTGGTGTCGGGCGTGGATATCCACGATCCGAACGAAGGTCGCTTGATGGTGGCGGATGTCCCTGGCGGCCCGCTCCGCGACCTGATGCCGAACTACCAGGCCCATGTCATGTCGTTCGCCTGGCAGGATGCCAACACCCTGGTGTGGACCGCCGAGGACCACGAGGAAACGTCACTCGGCCGCACGACCCTGGACGGAAATACCACCTGGCTCGCCCAGCGTACCGGTCCGATCACACAGGTCTTCTCGCTCTGCAAGCAGCAACCGCTCGCGGCAGTCGTGGCGCACACGCCGCAGCATCCGGCCGAGGTGTTTCGCGTCGACCTGAACAACGGTGGAACAAAGCGTCTGACCGACAGCAACCCGTGGCTCGCGGAGATCCCGCTGGCGCGGCAGGAGACGATCCAGTGGACGGCCCGCGATGGCGTGCAACTAGGCGGCGTGCTGATCAAGCCGCTGCACTATGTCGAAGGCCGCCTCTATCCGCTTATCCAAGTCGTCCACGGCGGCCCCGAGTCGTCGGTGCCTAATGGCTGGGTCACCACCTACTCCAATCCGGGCCAGATGGCCGCCGCGCGGGGATTCATGGTTTTCTATCCGAACTACCGCGGCAGCACCGGACGCGGCGTTGAATTCTCCAAGCTTGGCCAGATGGACGCCGCCGGTCGCGAATTCGACGACCTCGTCGACGGCATCGACCACCTCACCCGCATCGGCCTCGTCGACCCCGCCAAGGTCGGCATCACCGGCGGATCCTACGGCGGCTACGCCTCCGCCTGGGGCTCGACCTACTACTCCGACCGCTACGCGGCCAGCGTGATGTTCGTCGGCATCAGCGACAACGTCTCCAAGGTCGGCACCACGGACATCCCCGAGGAGATGTTCCTCGTGCACCATCGCAAACGCTTGTGGGACGACTGGAACTACTTCGCCGAACGCAGCCCAATCCGCTACGTGCAGCGCAACAAGACGCCGACGCTGATCCTGCACGGCAAGATCGATCCCCGCGTGCATCCATCGCAGTCGCTGGAATTGCACCGCCACCTCAAGACCCTCGGACAAGCGCCCGTGCGTCTTGTGCTGTACGAAGGCGAAGGCCACGGCAATCGGCAGGCCGCCTCGCGTTTTGACTACAGCCTCCGCCTGCTGCAGTGGATGGAACACTACCTGCAAGGCCCCGGCGGCAAGCCGCCGGCCTACGAGATCGACTACGGAGCGGCGATTCGCTGATCGCCCTCGCAGCCAACAAAAAACGCGGGCGTCCCCGGCAGGGTCCGCCCGCGTTCTTTTTTTCACTTCAGCGCACCACGCGACCTGCGACGGCAACGCCGTCCGCGAGCCTGCGGTGCGCGAACCTTACGAGCGTCGAGAACGCCGCAGCCCCCAGAGGCCCAGCAGGCCGCTGGCCAGCAGCGTCACGCTGGCAGGCTCCGGAACCGCCGCCACACCCGCCCGCGGCCCCGCGTCGTAGCCGCCGTCCTGGAACGCGGCGACGAAGTCCGACGACGAGAATTCCGCGTCGCCGTTCCAGTCACCCTCGATCCAGCCCGAATTGGCCGCCGTCGAATCCTCGTACTCGCCGATCTGGAACACACCCACGAAGTCGGTGCTGTTGAACAGCCCGTCAAGATTCGCGTCGCCGTACCAGGTCTTCTTCAGGTTGCGCACCCAGAAGTCGCGGTCCGCGTTGTTGACGACACCATTCTGGTCGAGGTCATACTTCGCGTTGGTCGAACCTGAACGCACCGCCGTGGACAGCTCGTCGATGTCCGCGCCGTCGCAGGAGCCGTTGCCATTAAGATCGCAGGTCGGACCGCCCAGGTTCACCTTGTCGGCGCCGGCCTTGTCGTTGCCCAGGATCTCGTTTTGGCTGAGGGCATAGTCATAGATGCGGAACTCGTCGAACTTGCCGTCGAAGTTGGCATCGCCGGTCCAGTTCGAACGGCCCAGCCAGTTGTTGACGTCGTTGATGTCCGACAGCTTGATCGACGTCGAACCACGGTTCATCAGTTCGCCGTTGCGATAGACCCGCAGTTCCGGCGTTCCGGTGAACGGCGTGCCGTCCGAGTCGTAGACCACGGTGTAGTGCGCCGTGTGCGGCAGCACCTTCTGGTCCGTGAAGTCGATCGTCACCGCGCCGCCACCCGCCGGGTCCTCGTTGCGGACTTCCAGGCGATGGTTGTTCGTCTCCGTACCGCGCGACGCCGTCAGGGCGACGTAGTCCAGCCCCGCGCCGCCACCACCCGGCTCTTCCAGTTCGCCACCGACGCCACCGACATCGGTCGAACCGAAGTCAAAGATACGACCCCAGTTCTGGGTGCCGTCGATCGTCACCCAACTCTCGATCGTGGCATCGGTCAGCTTGGAGATCAGGCCGTTCGGCAGGTCGCCGTAAGCAGCCGACGCCGAGGGACCGCCATCCAGTTTCAGGGCCGTGCCCGTGAACGACGCGCCGTCACCGACCACCGCGCCGTTCTTGCCGCCGACCGAGTCGATCAGGACTCCGCCCGTCGCGTTCGGCGAGGCCGCATTGCTGAAGCTGTAGCGATGGATCGGACCCTTCTTCAGCGCCTCCGGCGTCGGAGCGGGCGGGGGAAGAGGATTCGTGAAGCCAGCCTTCTCCGAGTTGTAGTTCGAAAGAATCTGGGCATCGGTCAGCACGCCGTCATGGATGCGCAGCCGGCTGATGCCCATGCTGCCCTTCAGACCGCCGGTCAGGTCGACGCCGTTGCCTTCCCACTGCGACGCGATCGCGATCGCCGTGTCAGGATGCGTGTTCAAACCACCCCACTCGGCCAGCGTCGCTTCCTCGTTCCACAGTTCACCATCCGAATACAGCCGCGTCGACTCTCCGTCGTACGTGTACACCAGGTGGTGCCACTTGTTGGCGTCCGGAGCACCCGCCGTCCAGGCCGGACCATTGTCGATCCAACCCACATCATGCTGGTCGCCGCCCCAGTGTCCCACGGCACCGAACATACCGTGATTGCCGTAGTTGAACGACATGTTCGTGCCGTTCCCGCCGCCTCGCTTGCCCCAGGAAACAATCGTCTCCTCCGAAGCGATCGACGGATTGAAGACCCAGGCTTCGATCGTCCGCGTGGGGTTCTCGCCCACGAGGCCATCCGGAGCCGGCTCGCGACCGACGAACGCATCGTCGATGCCAGCGAAGAGCAACGTGGGAGTGCCGCCGATCGAAATCTTCTGCGGAGCACCCACCGTTTCAAAGAGGCCATACGATCCCGCGTTGGCCCACGTCGTGGCTCCCGTCGTGAACGTGGCAGCATCCACATTCACAAAGACGGTGCCTGCCGTCTCAATCGCGACAGCCGGAGCTGCGCTGGCGGCAAGGACGGCAGCCATGGCCGCCATGCGCCTCAGTCGACTCAGCAAATGCACTCTCATAGAATCTCCACCCGATTCAAATCGAAAGACAGGGACAGGAACGACGCAGCCTTGACGCCGTTTTCCAAGGCGGAGTCTACGAAAACAGCAAACGTATCGCAATAAAAATCCGGGGAAGGTCTTGGCCCCGCTTCCCTGGAAAGAGCCGCGTTCAGGAAATGAAACACGAAGGCTCGGCTTGCGATCGCTACCCAGGGCCAACCACGGACGTTTGCCTGGCTCGTGCGCTAAGAAGCGTGAACAAGCGATGGACGGGGGCGTGTTCACGCGCATTCGGCGAGTCGTCGAGAATTCCCGCCGAGATCAGGGCGCGGAGCCGCCGACAGCCACCCCATCGCCGGCCGTTGAGCCATCCGCCGCCGCCTCATCCGCCACCGTCACGCGCGTGACGGCCGAGGCCTCGTCCAGCGGGATCGCCGCTGCCGAAGTCGTACCGCCGGGCCAGGCCACTTCCAATCGCAGTCCCGTCGCGTCGGCCGGTACGGAGAACCACTGCGAACTGGACGCCTGCGACAGGTAGCCTCCACCCGCCGTCACTTCGCGGACCTGCGGCGTCGATCCATCCCCCAGCAGTTTCAAGCGGGCGCCGACCGCCGTCGGATTGCCCGCTCTCCCGCGCAGATCCACCTTGACCCACCGCCGCTTCGCCCCCGCCGCCGGATCGCCGGCCATCTGCCACGCGCGCCAGGCACCGTCGTTGACGCCCACGAGGAAATCCGGCAAGCCATCGCCGTTCAGTTCCGTGAGGGCCAGGCACTTGGCATCCCCGCCCTCCACCAGCCCCGTACTGCCCGGTTCCTGCGGTTGCCAGCCGCCGCGGCCATCGCCCAGCATCAGCAGGCTCACGCCGCCATCCATGCGGCCCGTCTCCCGTTGCGGCGAGTAGGAGTTCTGCGCGAGGTAGAGATCGAGCTGCCCATCGCCGTTGATGTCGACCAGTTCGGCACCGAAGGCCGGAGCGATCTGGGCGATGCGAGGCAGCGGCCGGAACTCCCACGCCTGCCCCGCGCCCGGATTGACCAGCACCCCCGACTCCAGCGTGTTGGCATCGAACCGGTGCGCCTTCTCCAATCCCTCGGGCGTGTAGATCTCCTGCAGCTGCGCGACACCAAACTCCGTGAACGTCTTGAAGCGATCCTTCAGGAAGGGCATGGCGTTCGACGAACAACTGCGCCCGCGCACCGGGAACAGCTTCTCGCCCTCGTACTCCGACTCGACAATCTGCATCGCGCCCGACTTATCGAAGTCCCCGTAGTAGATGCTCGTCGGATGGTCCGCGCTGGCGTGGTACTTCGTGTTCAGCCCACAGTTGGTGACGACGAAGTCCATGTCGCCATCACGATCGACGTCGCCCGCGCGAATGCCGTTCCACCATCCCAGGCGGCTCGCCAGCCCCAGCGATTCCGTGACCTCGGCCAACGCCTTGCCGCCGTCGTTACGCAGCGCGCGGACGGGCCCCCATTCCGTGGCCAGCCACAGATCGAGCCAGCCGTCTTGGTCGGTGTCGGTCCAGGTTGCGCCCGATACCATGCCGGCCTGCGCGAGAGCCGGAGCAACTTCGGCCGTGACATCCTGGAAGCGTCCGCCCTCGTTGCGCAGCAGCGTGCTGACAGGCGCCAGCGGATAGCTGGCCGGCTTCAGGCGTCCGCCCACGAACAGATCGAGGTCGCCGTCGCGATCGTAGTCGGCGGCGGCCACCACGCCGTTGCTGGTCGTCTCGCGCGGCAACGCTTCCTTGTCGTACTTGAACGCACCTCCCTCATTTCGATAGAGCCGATCCTGCTGCCGCGAATCGCCGGCCGGGATCTCCCCCGAGCCGCTGGCCACATACAGATCCATGTCGCCATCGCCATCGCAGTCCAGGAACACGGCTCCCATGTCCTCGCGGTCCTTATGGTCGGCGAAGGCGCGTGTCTTCGCCACGGCGTGGCCATCCTTGCCGCTGACCACCAGCTGTCCCTCCTGCCCCGCCGCGCCGCCAAGAAAGAAGTCGTCCAGGCCATCGCCGTTGATATCGGCCACGGCGACACCCGGCCCCAACTGCGACAGCTTCGCGGGCAGCAGCGGCTGCAGCTTGTAGTCGTCAAACGGCGTCTCCCGGTGCACCAACTGCAGCCGCTTCAGCGTCGCAGCCTCCTCAAACTTCACCGTCGCCATGTCCGCGTTCGCAGCCAGCGTGCCGTGCAGCGTCCCCGCCACGGCTGGCCCCACCGCCGCTCCCGTATCCGGCTCCTCAATCCGATGCAAACGCCCCGTCTCCAGGTCGTTCACCACCTGCACTTCGCCGCTCGGCCAGTGAATCGTCACCTGCTCGGCCTTCTGCTGTTCGCCAACCCCGAAGTGCAGCACCAGTTCGCTCGTCGAATTCCAACCGCGCGTCGAGGAAAGGTAGCGGGTCTGTTCGATACCACCAGCCTTCAACCGCACGAGCGCCCCGAGTCCCTGCTGGTTGCTGCGCTGGCCCGCCAGCTGGATCCGCACGCTCTGGCCCTCGGTGCTGTTGTTGCGATAGACCTGCGCCGGGCGATCCATGTTGTTGAGAATCAGGTCCAGGTCGCCGTCCGCATCGAGGTCTGCGGTCGCGCCGCCGAAGCTCACGCCCAGGTGGTCGAAGCCCCACTGCCGGCCCACGTCCTCGAACTGCAGGTCGCCCCGATTGCGGAACAGGCGGTTCAAGTCGCGACGATAGTCCTGCTTCCGCCAGAAGGCGAAGAACTCCGGCGATCCCTGCTTGAACTGCTGCTTGGCTTGATCGTTCAGGTCCGAGTTGGTGAAGTCGCGAAAGCTGCCGTTCGTGATGAACACATCTTCCCAGCCATCGTTGTCGAGGTCCTCGAATCGAGCCGTCCAGGTCCAGTCGGAAGCCTCCAGGCCGGCGATGAAGGCGGTTTCGAGGAAGCGATCGGAACCGGAGTTCACGAAGAGCGTGTTGCGCGGATACTGGCGGGGCTGGCCGTATTCCAGGAACCAACCGCTGGAACTCATGTCGCCCATGCCGACCTTCTGGCGGAAATGGTCCGAACCGGCCATGTCGGTCGCCATCAGGTCGAGCCGCCCGTCGCGATTCGCGTCGCAGATGTCGACGCCCATGGAAGACCAGGGCGTATGTGGCAGCGAGCTGGGCGCAATGTCGGTGAACGTGCCATCGCCGTTATTGCGGTAGAGCCGATCGGGCCCCCAGTAGTCGTTCGACACGTAGACATCGGGCCAGCCATCCCCGTTGAAGTCCCACCACACGGCGGCCTGCCCGATGTCGGCCCCCTGGATGCCCGACGACTTACCCACCTCGGTGAACTTCACGTTGCCGTTCGCGTCCTTGCCCTCATTGCGAAACAGTCGATCGAACTGCCCCGCCTCCACCTGCTTCGCCCGGTCGCCCGGCATGTACAGCAGTTGCCAGTACTCGACAAGTTCCTCAAGCACCACGGGACGCCCATCGACAAAGCGGACGCGGAACGGCTTGTCGGGCGGCAGGCCGGCCGTCACCAGGTAACCGTCCAGGTCGCCGTCTCGGTCGTAGTCGCAGAACGCCATCATGACGCTCGCGCCGCGAAAATTCAGGCCGAACCCGTTATTCGCCAGCTTGAACTTTCCCGAACCGTCGTTCAGATAGAGTCGGTTCGCGGCCGCATACGCGCACTGGTAGAGATCCACATCGCCGTCGTTGTCGATATCGACAAACGACGCGCCGGTGTGCCAGTAGTCGTCATCGCGCAGTCCCGCGGCATCGGTGATGTCCTCGAAGCGGAACCCGCCCGCGTTCCGATAGAGCCGCGCGCCTCCCGAGGGGCTGGTCAGGTAGAAGTCAGGCAGGCCATCGCGGTCGATATCGGCCACGGTCACGCCGCCGCCAACATTCTGCGAATAGAAGATGCGGTCGTACGACGCGGGCTTGTCCCAACGCGTCACGAAGTGAACGCCGGTCTCCTCGGGTGTCAGCGGCGTGAACATCTTGTCCGCACCGCCCGCGTCCCGCTGCGTGACGCGCGTTCCCTGCGGATTCGGACCGCCGCTCTCCGGACCGCCGCTCTCCGCTCGGCATCCGACCAGCAGCAACATCCCGCAGACTACCCCACAGAGCGTCCCGCAGACCATCCACCGCCCTAGCATTTGCATACACCGGATCCCGTCTCAAAACCCACCGGCGGTCCGCCAGTGTTTCTTCGTTCCACCATGCAGGAGGCCATGTTACAACAGAAGGAGTTTCTCGCCAAACATTGGGCCCTCCCGCGATCAGAATGCGAAACGTACCCCGACACCCTCGGCCACCGGGATACCCCGGCGCCAGCGACGGCGCTCGGCCAGTTCGCCCCGTCTTTGCCCGTGTGTTCGGGGCCCGTGTGTTCGGGGCCCGTGTGTTCGGGGCCCGTGCGTTCGGGGGCTCAATCTTCCTCGCGTTCCTCTGCCTTCAGCCGGGCTGCCGGCCCGCGAACGTTTCAGACACCCCCAGCGATTCGACCGGCACCGCCCGGCCCGCGGCGGCAGCCGTAAACCCGGCCGCAAATCCAGCCACATCCGCAATCGGGCCCGCGGCGACAGATCAGGATCCGGTGCGTCGACTGGTGGCGGAGGAGGAACTGATCCTGGAACTGACGCCTGTCATGCAGGGACTCGAACGCGACCTGCGGAACCTGCAGCTTCCCGCCGCCGACGGGCGCGGCCTGCTGACCAACGATTGTCAGCTCGTGGACTGCCGCCCGCAGGACGCCTCCCCCGCCGAATCTTCTTCCGACGCGGCGTGGCATTTCGTCGCCGATGACCAGTCCCAGTCACTTCACCCCGACCTGCGACTCTGGAAACCGTTCTTCGAGTCGCTGGCCTACGTGGAACACGCGAAGCTGTCGCTCGTGAAGGGACGCTTCCTCGATTCCGGCTGGCGGCGATTCGAAACGGAAGTAAGCCTGTCGGGACTCGCGCGTGGCCACGATCGACGCTGGCTCGACCTTCGTGGCTCGATGCGTCTAGAGTGGACACGCGACGCGGAACCGTCGCCCGCCGCCACCGTCCAAGCCACCCCAGCCACTGCTCCTCCGGCCCCCGACAACGCCCCGATGACGGGCTGGCGGATCGCTGCGTGGCGCACGGAATCCCTGGTGCTGACGGCTGCCGATCGGCTGCAGTTTCGGGAGGTGCTGGGCGAAGCCGTGCCCGATGCGCGGCAGCGACAGTCGCTCCTGGAGTCGCAGCACTGGCTCTATGCCGTGAACCATTTCTATCCCAAGCGCGCTGCGCGCGTCGACGACGACATCAACGATGCGCGATTCTTCCCCATCTCGACGGCCTACCATCCGGGGCTGTCGGTCGTCGACGTCGACCGCGACGGCTGGGACGATCTCTATGTGATGGATCGCTGGGGCCAGAACCGCCTGCTGCACAACCAGGGCGATGGCACCTTCCGCGAGGCCTCGGCGTCGCGCGGACTGGATGTCAACGGCCGCAGCAACGCGGCCGTCTTCGCGGACTTCGACAACGACGGAGACGCCGACCTGATGCTGGCCCGCGGCATGGAACGCAGCCTGTACCTCGTCAACGAAGACGGTCGCTTCGTCGATCGTTCCAGCGAGCGTGTCGCGTTTCCCCTGCCGATGGAAGCCACCTCCGTCTCGGCCGCCGACTACAACGGGGACGGCCTGCTGGACGTCTACTTCTCCACCTACCACCAGGACGACATCAGCCGCCGGCTCGATGCCGACCTGGCGGATCCAAGCCACCGCATCCATGCCACGCTCACTCCCGAACACTCGGCGGAACTCCAGCGGCGTTTCCGCGCCGAGACGCGGTCGTTCATCAGCCAGGTCGGGCCCCCGAACATCCTGCTGGTCAACCAAGGCGAGGGCCGTTTCGCGCTGGCGCCCGAAAACGAGCAGGTCGCCGTCTGGCGCAACTCGTTCCAGGCCACCTGGTGCGACTACGACCAGGATGGCGACCCGGACCTCTACGTGGCCAACGATTTCGCGCCCGATAGCCTGCTGCGCAACGACGGCGCCGGGGGCTTCCGCGAAGTGTCCCGGGAAAGCGGTATCACGCGACTGGGGTTCGGCATGGGCGCGAGCTGGTCCGACTTCGACAACGACGGACAGCATGACCTGTACGTAAGCAACATGTACAGCAAGGCCGGGCGACGCATCACGCGCGGCGTCGGCCAGCTCGATCCCCGCATCGCGCAGCTGGCCGACGGCAACTACCTCTATCGCTACGACGGGCGGCAGTTCCACCTCGTCTCGGGCCTCACTCCCCCGGCTCTGACGGTCGCCCGAGCCGGCTGGGCCTGGGGCGGACAGTTCTTCGACGCCGACAACGACGGGTTCCAGGATCTCTACGTCTCCAGCGGATACTACACGGTCCCCGCGCCCTACGAGACCAAGATCGATTTGTGAAGTAACTTCTGGCGCGCGGTCGTGCGCAGTGACCAAACCTTGTCACCCTCCGGATTCCGCGGCTCGGAGCAGTGGCAGACCAATCCATTCACCAACGAACGGCAGGCGCAGATCGACCGCCGCTACGAACAGGGGCGCGTGGAGTCGGAGGCAGGCACGCAGTGGCACTCGTTCAGTGGCCATGAGCGGAACTGCTACTTCCACAACCTGCACGGGCGTGCGTTTCGCGATGAGTCGACCCTTTCGGGCCTGGACCAAGTGGCCGACAGCCGGGCTTTCGTCGTCTGGGACTACGACCACGACGGCGCCGCCGATATCGGGCTGGTCAACGCCAACTATCCGCTGCTGAACCTGTACCGAAACCAGGCGCGGGATGTGTCCGGCACTGCGGCCCGCGGCCACTTCGTCGCTCTGAGGTTCCACGGCGGCAACACGACGAACCAACCTCGCCGCGACCTGTCTGCGCGCGACGCCTACGGCGCCACGGTGCGCATCGAAGCGGGCGGCCTGAAGCTCCTGCGTGAACATCGGTGCGGCGAAGGCTTCGCCGCCCAGAACAGCGCGACGCTGCTGGTCGGCCTGGGCGAAGCCTCGCGCATCGAGCGTCTCTCCGTGCGCTGGCCGTCCGGCCGCACCGACACGTGGCAGGACCTGCCCGTCGACCAACTGCTGGAACTGCACGAAACGCCCGACACCTCCGCCGATGCCCGGACGCTCCGCATCGCCGACTACGCCCCCGCCCCACGCCCGGCGACCGTCGACTCCAGCCCCCTGCGTCCCCTCGGGCAACTCGATCTCGCCGCCTGCCTGCCAGCCGACCTCCCCACCGACCGACCGCTCTACCTGCTCACCACCATGGCCACCTGGTGCGAGGCCTGCCTGCGACACCAGGCGCCCCTGGTCAATCTGGCCGCGCGCCACGCCGATCAGTTGGTGCTCTGTGGAGTGCCGGTCGACCCGATTGAAACGCCGGAAGAACTGGAGCGTTACGCTGAACGAGCACGCCCCGCGTACCGCATCCTGAGCAGCATCGATCCCGAGCAGCGCGACCGCGTCGTGCAGGTGATCCGCCGCGAACTCAAGACCGAATCCATTCCCTGCAGTGTCCTCGTGGACTCCCAGGGCCGGATCCTCGAGGCGTTCTACGGCACGCCAACCGCCTCCGACATCGGACGCTGGCTGATGCGGTAGCCGCCGCGGTATTCATCACGGCGCGCGTCACGGAATATCGACGCGATGGTAGCGATCGACAGCCGGCTTCTCGAGCGTTTCGACGCGACCGGATGGCAGGCGGATCTCCACGCGCTGCACCTCCGTCGCCGAGCCCAAGCCAAAATGCACCTCCGCGGCATGCTGGGCGTGGATCGAATCGCCCGCCACGACCACGCCGATGCGACGTTTGCCATCTACCTCGGTCAGCACCACCGTCGCGCCCAGCGGTGACTCCTTGCCCGGACGCTCCACCAACTGCAGACCGATCCAATGCCCTGCGGCCGGCAGTTCATTGCGATAGACATGCAGCAACTGTCCGTCGCGCCAACGATCCTCGACCACCAGCAGGTCCATGCGTCCATCGCGATCCAGGTCGTTGCTGATCACCGCCCGGCCGTCATACTCGTCGCCCACGCCCATGAGGAACCCCAGGTTCACGAACGACTCGCCACCGCGATTCACCAGCAACGCGTTCTTCTGGTAACCATCCCAAGACTCCGAGCGATCATAGTAACCCTTCATCGAATCGTTGAAGACCTTCAGCACGTCGCGGTTCGGTTCGGAGGTACCATCGTAGATGTCGTGACACCAGAAATGCGAACAGTGGTCCTTGGTGGACGCGCCGCTGGAGTGGCCGTTGGCGACGTAAATTTCCGGAAAGCGATCGTTGTCGACATCCAGCGACGAAGCGCCCCAGGTCCAGCCCGTCCGCGCGACCTCGTCGCGAAACGGCGGCTGCGCGAATGCCGGCGTCTGTCCGGCTCCCTGGGCCAGGTACATGCGATTCCCGTAGCCCCTCCGCGAACGCATCATGTGGATGTCGGCCCGGTCTCGACGCCCCAGTCGCATGTGCTCCAATCGCCGCGCCGTCGTCGACGCCATCCCCGTGACAAAAAAGTCCAGCTGCCCATCCACGTTGTAGTCGCTGAACGTGGCCGCCATGCCGAACAGATGGCGCTCGTCGACACTCGAATCGGTGACGTCGGCGAAGTAGCCCTTGCCGTTGTTGTAGTAGACATCGACGCCCGCGAAGTCGCTGACCACCAGCAGGTCCAGGTCCCCGTCCTCGTCGAGATCCACGAACGAACCACCGTACGAACGACGGTTGCGTTTCGCCGCCAGCCCCGCTTCCTCCGTGGCCGGTTCAAACCGGCCCGTCCCGTCGTTCAGCAGCAGCCATGCGGGGAAGCCGTCGTTGGCGTCGTAGTAGGGCGACGGCATCTGGCCGCCGACGTAGGAGATCTTGTACTGCCCGATCCAGACGTCGAGGTCCCCATCCTTGTCGATGTCGCCCGCCGCGATCACCTGCGGCTGCTTCAGCGGTCCGCCGCCGCGAGCACGTCCCAGCGGCTCCCGCGAGAACCGCCCGCGCTCATCGCCCAAGTACAGCAGCAGGTCGCCCGCTAGCCCCGGCCGCAGGTAGTCCAGCCGACCGTCGCCATTCAAGTCGGCCAGCAGCCCCGCCTCGAAGCCTCGTTCCCAGTGCGGCGAAAAAGGCTCCTTCTCAAACCGCATCTGCCCGCGGTTCCAGAAGATCTCGTTGCTGCCCACGACCAAGATCTCGGGCAGTCCATCGCCATCCAGGTCCTCCACATGCACGGGCTGCGCGCCGGAACGCGCGTCGGCCTGCGCGTGGTCGACCGTCAGCACCTCGCGAAACGCCACCTCCCCCTCGCGCTCATACGCCACCAACCGCGTGGCATCCACGCGTTCCGGCACGGGCAGGCCGTCGGCGTCGCGTTCCGACCGCCAGTCCACCTGGATCTCGCCCGTCACCACCCAGCGCAACGGCTTCTTCTCGTGCGTCCCGTACAGTGACAGATTGATGGCCGACCTGGCACGGCCATCCGGCTGCGGATCGAACCGCGCATGATGCCACTCCGTCTGCACGATGCGGAATCCCCGGTCGCGCAGCGAAGCCAGCAGCGTGGCCCAGCCCGCGTCGTCCAACTCCCGCGGCTGCTCGCCCAAAACGGCCTTCCGCGCGTTCCAGACCACCGACTGCCAGTCTCCCGGCTCGCCCACGCGCAGCGTTCCCAGCGGCTGCGCGGCCAGCACCGCAAACGGATCGCCGCCCTTGCGCACGTCGTTCTGGATCAACCGATCCCACAACCTCACCAGCGCGCTTTCGTATTCTTGCGCCAGCCGTTCATTCTTCCAGACCGTCTCGTCACGCTGGCGGCGCAACTCCGAGAGACTCACCGGACGCGAGAAATCCAGGTTGTCGGGCAACTCCGCCGGATCCGCATCGGCAGCTTCCGCCGGATGGCCCTTGGCACCCACTGCGGCGCCTTGATTCGCGGCGTCTTGATTCGCAGCCTGTTCCGTCGCCGCGGCTTCGACCGTGTTCTCCGGCGACGCCGCAATGGGCGCACTCACGGCCGAATCCGAGGGACCAGGAGCAGCTGCGGTCGTCGGGGCGCCTGGCGGCGCAGCAGCCGGCGACTCACCAGGCGATTCCGCAGTCCGCTGACATCCGGCCAGCCCCAAGCAGACGCCCAGCCACACGCCCCGCCACACGCTTCGCGCCGAGACTCCCGAACCACCGCGCACCGTTCCCGCAGAACCCATTTCGCTTCTCCCCGGATCCCTCACGACCGCAAGCTCCGGAGTCTACCACACGCGCCAAGCGACTCAAAACGATGCCCTTCGGCGACTGACCCGAAGTGCGCAACCGGCCCCATGAACTTCGCTTCCCCTGTTGGGCGTTGCCGGCCGCGGGGGACGCGGACCTCGTCACGGACCCGAGCGATGCAGCAGCAGTTGGTCTTCGGTCTGGGTGAAGACAAGCACCCGGCCGGTAGGCTCCAACGCCAAGCCCTGCATGCGTCCTGCGAGGGGCGACTGCCGCCAGGTGGTGCCCTGTCCCGAGACGGCCCGCGTCGACTCCCGCAGGCCGATGCCGAAATGCAGGTCGCCGTTGGCCGCACGCTGCGGATTCGAAACATGCACCTGCGGCGCGGGATCGCGCGCCGTCTCGACATGATCCACCACCCAGCGATGCCAAGCCCCCGGCTTGCCGCGCACATACTCCACCCGCATCGGCGGTCCCGGCAGCCGATAGCCGGCCGCGTAAACGATATGCACCTCCGGGCCCTCCAGCATCAGCCCCACCGACTTGATCATCGGCTCCTTGTCCGATTCATCGCGGCCGATCCGCGGCACCACCAGTTCCGGCGCCGACCATTGACCGTTCTCCCAGGTCGCATACGTCAGGCTCGCGCTGGGATACCCCGGTTCCGCATTGCCATCGCGCAACGCGAGGGTCGTGGAATACGCGACATGCACGCGATCCTGTCCGTCGACACAAACGTTCGACTCGCCACTGTCGGTCTTTCCCGGCGGTGAAGGCAGCGGCTGGATGGGGAAGTCCTTGCCGGCAACGGTCCGATGCCGCGCACGATGGACAACTCCATACGCGTTATGCACGTATGCGGTCAGATGGAAACGCTGGCGACTGGAGATCGCCAGGTGGGGCGCATCGATCGACGCGCCGCCTCCGGAGTTGACCTGCTGGCGCACCGTGCGAATCTGCCAGCGTCCGGTCGCGGTGCCGCGCCAGGCCCAGCGTTCCTCGAACGCGAATCGCTCCCCGGCATGGTTGGAGGAAAACCAATACACGTGCGGGCGACCGTCCGGAGCCAACGCCAGCGCGTAACTCTGGATCCCCGACCCCGCCGCCGTACCGTGCCGCATGATGGCAATCGTTTCGCGACGCCACGCGCCCGGAGTCCCTTGCAGGTGCACCAGCCGATCCTGCTCCGCGTTCCTCTCCAAGTACACCAGATGCACCTGGCCATTCGCCGCGACCGCCATTCGACTCGAGTTGGTAATCGCCGCCATCCGCTGCACGCCCGACGCAATCACCTCCGTCTGCCACTGGGGCCCTGCCGTGTTCCCAGGCGCAGTGTTGCTCGCGACTTGATTGCTTGCGCCTGGGCTGCCTGGTTCTGGGTTTTCTGCGTCTGCGTTTACTGCGGCTGGGCCCACCGCGTCTCCGCCCGATGCGACGGCCGTGACCAGCGAAGCCATCATCGAGCAGGCGAGCAGCAGGAACCACGCCGCGCGTACCTGTACCCGCTTGCCGCCGACGCGGAACTCGTCAAGACTAGGCGGGGCGATACGACTCATGGTAGACGCAGGTTCTTGGCGGAGGCATCCGAAAAGTGTGTGGTCGCCCGGGTTCCGACCGCAGGCATCCGGAAAGATGGTGGCAACGGTCCCAAACAGCCCCGAGTTCGACTCCTGATTCTAACTGTTTAGAAACGCATGGGTGGCATGGCATGGAGCGAAATCGGCCTCTGACTTGGCCCGAGGCACGGGACGTTCTCCGCCGCCTGGCCGCCCAGGGGCCTTGCCTGCTGGACCGAGCGGAAGAGTTGCCGGTCATCGCCGCGCGGGGACGAGTGCTGGAAGCCGTCGTGCTGGAGGAGGTCGCCCATCTGGTGGTGCGGGAGTCGCAGGGCCGGAGCCTCTGGCGAATGAACCTGGTCGATGGCGAGGCCGTCCCGGAGGCGATCGACGACTATCTGGTCGCCCAGGAACGTCTCACCGCCTACCATAGGCCCGGCGCGGGCGATGCGAGCGAAACGACGACCGAGGAGCGGCCGATCGACTTTCGTCCGTGCTTCGTCGGCTTCCCGCGGCGCGACGGACCACCTCCCTCGCTCGAAGGTCCCTGGCCCGCTGCGTTCGATTCGCTGCTGGCCTCCACTTTTTCCCCTGGCGAACTCCACTTGCTCGCTGCGCCCCTGCGGCGTGTGATCACCGCGCGTGGGTTTGCCGTCGCATCCCGCGCGAACGGATGGCTTCAACAGCTCGAAGCGGACAACGACCGCCGTGCCCTCGCCGAACTGCTGACCAGACAACCGTTGGTCCGCGTCATCGCCATGGTGTCGGTCCACGGCTGGTTCTCGCAGCACGGAGTGCTCGGCAAACCCGATACGGGAGGCCAGGTCACGTACGTGCTGGAACAGGCCCGTTGCCTGGAACAGGCGCTCCGCGCGCAGCACGCGGCGGCAGGGCTCACGGACACGCCGCGCGTCGTCATCCTCACGCGCCTTCTTCCGGACGCCGAAGGCACGGGCTGCGATCAACCGCTGGAAAAGATCGACGACACCATCGACAGCTGGATCGTGCGCGTCCCGTTTCGCCATGCGGACGGATCGATCGTGCGGAAGTGGCTCAGCCGGTTCGCGATCATCCCGTACCTTGAAGCGTTCGCGGCCGAGGCTGCGGAAGTGGTCGAACAGTTCCTGGGACAGATCCCGGAGGTCGTCGTCGGTCACTATACCGATGGCAATCTGGTCGCCAGGGAACTTCAGCGCCGCTGGCACAACCTGCACGCCGCGTGCGTGCACCTGCTGGAACGCACCAAGCATCGACCGCGCGCGCTGCTGGGACCGTCAATCTCTCGTGGCGTCCAGCCAGATCGTGAATTACCAGAAGGTAGTGTGGCCGACGAATGCCTTTCGCCCATCGCGCGCGAGTCGCTACTGCAGCAGTCCCTGGCCGACGTCTGGGGTTACAACTCGGCGGATTTCATTCTTTCCAGCACGCGACGTGAAGTTCAATTCGACGGTTCCCCTGTGTCGCCGGCAGCGCCCGGCATGCTCGAAACCTACGAGTGGTTCACGATTCCCGGACAGTTCCGTATCTTGGGTGGCATCGATCCCCGGTTGGCCCGACACTACGTCGTGCCGCCCGGCGTCGACGAAAGCTGTTTCCATGTCGGGTCGCAACCAGCCGCCGTTGATCGAACCGAAGGGCAGGCTGCGGATCCGGTTGAAGCGTGCCTGCGGTCGCATGGCATCGCGGAGGAGGCTCCGCGTCTTGCGTCGCCGGGCCGGCCGTGGATTTTCGCAATCGCCCGCATCGATCCGGCCAAGAATATCTCGGGGCTGGTCGATGCCTATGGGCGCAGCGAACCGTTGAGACGACGGGCCAACCTGCTGATCATTTCGTCCACCAACGACTGGAGGACGACGGACGACGAAGCGGAGCGTTTGGAAGCGCGACGGATCGAAGCGTTAATCCAGGCGCACCGGTTGGAGGGCCAGGTGAGGTGGCTGGCCGCGCGAGTGCCCCGCGCGGCCACGGGTGACCTCTTTCGCGCGGTCGCCCGGTCGGGCGGCGTCTTCGCGCAGCCGGCGCGATTCGAAACCTTCGGGCTGACCGTGCTCGAAGCGATGGCTTGCGGACTGCCGGTAGCCGCCACCTGCCACGGCGGCCCCGTGGAGATTCTCCGTGAAGGACGAGATGGGGAACTAGCCGACCCCGACGATGCGGAGGCGTTCGCCGCGGCGATCCTGCGACTGCTGGAATCGCCGGATCGCTGGCGTGCGTGCGCGGAGGCCGGACCGCGCCGCGTGGCGGAGGCCTACGCGTGGCCCCAGCATGGGCGTTCGTTCCTCGCGCTCGCCGGCCTGCATGCCCTGCTGCGCGAAGCCCATCCCGAACGCCGCGCTCTCCTCGCACAGCTGGCTCCGCCATTCCCTCGCTTTCCACGCCCCGAGTGACCGCGTCTTCAGTGACCGCACCGCGTCACCCGCGCGTCGAGGAACGATCGCGCGCGACAGGAGCCCCTCATCGGCCGTCTTCGTTAAGCCACTCCAGCAGTCGCCAGTCCATCCAGTACCAGTCGGCGTCGGAGTGGGGCGTAGAGCGTTCGGCGAGGTAGCCCAGGTGGCCGCCGCCCTGCGTGGCGTAGCATTCGGTCACCGAGGAAAACCGGGCCCGCTCGTAGGCTTCGACGGCCACGACCGGATCGTCGCACGCGACGAGCACCCGCGTCGGCACTTCAATGCGTTCCAGCAGCGGCAGGCTACTGCAGCTCGTGTAGTACTCCTCGACACTCGCGAATCCCCCGAGCGGCGCGGTCAGCTGGGCGTCGAACTCATAGAGCGACCGGGGAGCCTGTTGCACGGGTCGGTCAAGCAGGCCTGTGCAGCGTCGACGACGCTCCTGCCAGTATCGCCACAACTGTCGGGCGAAATAACGGTCGTACCAGCGTCGTACGCCCTGGCCCAACTGTCGGCAGCCTGTCAGCAGATCCAGCGGCGCGGCGACGGCGATCGCCCGCTGCACTTTCCGTGGCCCCTCGCCCGCCAATTCGCCCAGCATCCGCAGTACGATTGAACCACCCAGCGAAAAACCGACGACCGAGCGGGGAGAACCGGGACAGAGATCCTCCAGGTACCGCAACACGGCCAGCAGG
Organism: uncultured Pirellulaceae bacterium; assembly: GCA_964620405.1. Classification (GTDB taxonomy): domain Bacteria; phylum Planctomycetota; class Planctomycetia; order Pirellulales; family Pirellulaceae; genus CAZUJM01. Next base: position 39,556 of record CAZUJM010000008.1, read on the forward strand.
TCCCCGGTGCGACCGGCGTGCATGGAGTGACGAGCGAGTGTCAGTCCCGCGCCGAAGCCACGCGGATCGACGCGAAAGACACGCGTGCCGCCAGCGCACAGTTTATTCGCGAGCCGGACCAGGTAGGCACTCGCGTGGCATCCGGTGAGTCCCGGAACAAGCAGCGCGACCTGGCCGCCCCCACTCCACGAGGCCGGTCGGTCTTCGTGGACCACCAGCGTGTCGCCGTCCTCCAGGCCGACCCGGTGCGGCTGCGCGGCATACGCGGAACTCCGCCAGCGAGACGCCGCCGCCACCGTCTGCCAGTGACCGGATCGCAGCCAGCGATGCGGACGAAAATCAGGCTCCAGCGTTTTCCACTCCCTGCGACCCACGCCCGCCTCGCTCTCTTCCTGAACACCCGGCCTGCACGACCGGGCACGTCTCGACCATGCGCCGCTCCTGACAACGCGGGTTCATTGTAGACGGTAATCGCGCGCAGGCAGAGGCCCGGAAAATACGCGATCGGATAGAGGGCGGCTCGCGAAGCCCAGTCAGCATCCGCCGGACGGGGCGGCTGCATCGCGCCGCGCAAGGTCCAGTAGGGGAAGACCTAGATTCCCACGGCGACCGCATCCGACTGCGGATCGCCGCTCAATTGTCGCACCCGCGCGGCAAGACGCTTGCGCGCGAAGTGCAGCTGACGCTTGACCGTGCCTTCCGGCCGCTGGCTCGCAGCGCTGATCTCCAAGATCGACTCGCCGCGCACATAATGGGCCTCCAGAACCTGGCGGTCCGTCTCCTTCAGCTCGGCCAGCCCGCTGCGCACCATCGCGGCCCGCTCACGCGCCTCGCAGACCTGCGCCGGCGAACTGTCGCGACCGCAGGTCGCGGCCAGCGACACCGGATCGGCCGACTGCACCCAGCCCAGTCGCTTCGCGCGGTTGAGGGACAGATTGCCGACGATCCGCGACAGCCAGCTGACGAAACATTCCGGCTGACGCAGATGCGGCAACTTGCGGAAGACCTGCAGGAACACGTCCTGGCAGATCTCCTGCGCCTCATGCTCGTCCCGCACGACGGATCGCGCGGACGACAGGACGAACGACGCGAACCGATGGTACAGTTCGCCCTGGGCGGACCGATCCCCCTGCTGCGCCGCCTTGACCAGCTGCGCCAGCGCAGCCCGCTCGGCCTGCACCTGCTGGTCCTCTCCACTCAATAATTCCGTAGCCATAAACCTCGTTACTCCTCTTGAGTCCGCGCACGGACGGACCTGTGTCAAACACCCTGGGGAACTCGCGCGAGATGACGGCAGCGCAACGCAGCCGCACCTCGATCGGCTCGGGCGAACGACGGTTTCCGGATCGTTCAGTCAGGATCCCCGTGGGGACCTTTAACTGGACAGTCTTTTTCCGGAAACGCACCGCGACCTGCCCGCGCCGCTCCGACGCGGGGACGCGTCGGGGCCGCTCATTGGCTGGTCCATCCGCCAGTTGCCTTGCGTTCGCATGGACTTGCCTGGCGTGACGGGTACCGGCACCAGTTCGTTCCGCTTGAAGGCGGGTCCGAGCCAACGTGCCAGGTCGGGTAGTAGCGCTGTCAGAGAGTCCAGTAGCGACTGGCTTTGACTCGCCCCACCGCCCAGCACGATGGACGGGCTTTTCCGGCAGATCATGCGGAAACTTCCAGCAATCGTGTGGAGAATGTGACGACTCATGGCCCTGCTCCTGGCGCCCAGCGCTCTGAGAGGAGTAAAAGAAATAAAACACCTGCGGACCGGACACTCAAGGACGCCCCAACCCGCAGGTTGGAACCAGAATATCACGGCCCTGTATGAACTGCAAACCAGACGCGAAAACCACCATGGCTTGGCAAGTTTTCGCCGCCAGCCGGCCGCTTACGGAGCTACCACCCCGCTTGCGAAGCTAAAGACGCGGGATCGGAACGAAGGTTCGGGGCTCTGAAAAAATTTTTTAGGGAGTCGTCCGAAGGGCTGGAACAACACCTCCCATACCACGCAGGATCGCCATCTACCCAGAAAGGCCACCTACGGGATGGCCGCTGCCCTGGGGAAGCACGGCGCCGCCGGCAGCAGGTTCACGTTGGTTTACGTCGCGAAGAAGATGCGGCGCGTGTTGTCACGAAGCACGGTAACGCCCAGTTCCACGGCCCGCTCCTCACTCCAGCCGCGATCCACGACGAATCGCTCGGCCAGCACCTTGGCGAGGATGCGCTTGTACATGTTGAACTTCGGCAGGGCGAACTCCAGCTTGTACATGTCGCTGTAGTATCCGATCTGCTTGGTCATCGGCACGGCTTCCAGTCGCGCCGCGGCGTCGTGCTCGATGAAGGTCGGCGTGTTGGAGTACCACCAGTGTCCGTTCGTGACGACGTTGGGGAAGATCCACGCGTAGCTGGTGAGTTCCTGGTTGGTGACGCTGGCCAGCACGGAGATGGGAAACGTCACCTGCGGGAAGGCGTTGAAGAGGTGGCGGTACTGGATGAGTGACACACGGCTGTCATAGAGGTCCTGCCCCTGGTACACACCGGACTGGTAGACCGCTCGGTTGACCCCGATCATCAGGTCGAAGGGCAGGCGGTATTCGACGCAGTACTCGGCCAGCATCCAGAAGACGAAACGAGCCACCGTCGCGCGGGCTTCGGGCGTCACCGACGTTCCGTCCCGCAGCCACTCCTGCAGCGCCCGATCGGCCTCCACGTCGCTCACCGGTTCGGGCGCGAAGTCGGGCGGCAACGAGATGGCGCACGCGCGGGCTCCCTGCGCCGTGAAGTGCTGGAACCGCTGCCCCACGGCCTGGCGGAGCCGCGCGGCGTTCGTCGCGGGAATGCCCGAGCAGGCGGCCAGTCGTTCCTGCACGCGCGGAGTTCCCAGGTGGAAGACCAGGTCGTCCGTCCGCAGGCAGGGGATGTAGACCCGCGTGTCGAAACCCTCCAGCGGATCGTCGAAATCGTTGGTCAGGAACACCGCTTCCAATCTGCTCTTCCGCAACACGTCCGCCGCCCACCCCGGCGACTGCATTTTGCGCAGCGACTGGTCGTAGAGCGACTCCCAGTTGGCCGGCGTCACCTCATCGCCCGCGAAGTCGAACAGCTCGCGGCACATCTCGACAAGCCAACTGGCCTGGATGGTGTTCCGCAGCGGCCCCATGTTCTCGACCAGTCGCCCAACCTTCTCCTTGGGATCCAGCCCGGGTTCTTCGATCCGCGTGCGCGGCATGCCGGCGGAATGGGCCAGTTCGGTGTAGTAGTGGTATCCGAGAATGTCCGCCAGCGTGGACGAAGCCGGCTGCAGCGCTTGGATATGGGTGTGGGGATCGACATAGTCCACGGCCGCGATCTGGTCATGGATCCGCTGGCGAAGCAACTCCGACATGCTGTTCCTTTCGTATTCCCGATGAACGAACGCGACGCGCTGAGTTCCTGCGAGGGGGAGGCGATGTCGCACCTCGACCTCTCGTCCTCACCGACTACAAGCGGGGAGACCTCACGTCGTCAGCGGCGGCGGAGCGTCCAAGAAGCTGCGGTAGAGTTCCAACGCGTGCTGAGCATCTCCGTCACGCGGCACCCACCAGACGATGGCCTGGGCGCGGCGAATGACGCCCTTCTCCAGATGCTCGTCCAGCAGCTCATACTCCACGGCTCGCGGCGTGGCCTCGGCGGACGACACGGACCAGTGGACCACGTCGGTCGGATAGACCATCAGCACGAGGCTCGCAGCCTTCGCATCGGCCACCGACCGCTGCAGCAGCAGGCAGGGCGCTGGCCGTCCAGCCGCCTCGCCCGTCCGCTTCATGACCGTCTCCTTGAGCAGTTCGCGGAACCCCGGCATTTCGCCTGCTCCCGCAGCATCCGGTGCTGCGTCCTCCGACGCGGCGACCGCCAGTCGGGGAGCCGTATTGCGCCAGAGGTGGCTTAGTTGTATCGCGGGCCGCGCATCGAGGCGCGGAGTCCACACGGAGAAGACCCAATGCAGGCCCACGGCGGAGGATTCGGACAGACGCCGCCAGTAGACCTGCGTATGCAGTTGCGAACCGGGCGTGGGACCGTAGGTGACCACGAGGTCGTCTTCCCGCACATAGACATCCGCTACCATCGACGACGGCAGCGGATCCGGCAGCCCCGGCACCTGTGTCCGCAGCAGCGAACAGGAGCCGTCGGCGGACCGCAGCCCCTCGCGCGGATGCTCCAGATCCAACCGCCAACCTCCCGGCACGGCCTCGAATTCGGCCGCATGGCCGGCGACCTTCCAGCAACCTCCCGACATGTGCCCGCTCCCTCCCGTCACGAACTCTTCGCTTCCCCCATCCGAACGCTACGAAACGGGGTCCGCATTCTACCATTTCCGTTCGCCGCCCCGGGACGGCGAACCCGCAGCCACCGGGGGATTTTGCGGGGCCGGATGTTTCCTGCCCCGGATTCCTGAGAAACAACGCGTTCCCCGCGCGGCCTCCGCCGCCCGTTGCCTCTCGCTCGTCTTCCCACGCGGTTGCCGCGGCGTACCCGGGGGTGACGGCAAGGGTATCGCAGCCAGCACCGTGCGCGGTTCCGCGCACCGGCCCCTCCTAGCAACCGCGTAGATGCCCCAGCAACCTCATGGACGATCAAACGCCAATCTGTGGAGTCGGTTGTTGAATCGCGTTCCTCGCGCGGCTACAGTGCCCGCTCGGAACAGGCAATGGCAAGTGTTTGCATCCATCGTTTTTTTTCCAGGAGCATGCCATGACCAGCCCGTGTTTTCGACGAACTCTCTTCCGCCGATCCTTGTTTGCATCCCTCTTCAGCTCTGCCGTGATCTTCTCCACCCACCGCGCGGATGCGCAGTTGATCTATCGGGAGAACTTCGAAGGCGATGGCTCGGGATACACGATCGACACGCCCGAGTATGTGGAGCAGACGCCGGAGAATGGCTGGAGCCCAGGAATCTGGGGCCTCAATACGCAGGGCAGCCAGATCGGCCTGGCGGCCAACGCGCCGGCTAAGCGAGCGGCGATCCTCTGGAACCACGAAAGCAGCATCACCGGGGACACCTTCACCAGCGAATCGCTCGACGTTTGGCTGTCCCTGACCGACTGGTCACTCGGCATCACCAACCCCGCCGATCGCGCGTCGAAGCGGATCGCGATCGTGCCGAGCTACGCGACAGAAGCGGTCGCAGCCGTGCAGCAACGACTTGTCCAGGGCGGATACTCCGCGTCGAAAATCACGGAGCAGGCGGACTACCTGTCGATCTCGCCGAGCAACACCGACCTGGCAATCTTCTCCAGTGAAACCAGCGTCACCCTGCCCGGCCTCGCGGTGCCCATCATCTCGTTCCGCTCCGAGACGCATGACGACAACGCCATCGCGGGCATCGGCGCGGCGCTCGACTTCCCGGATGCAGTCGACCTGGCCGTGCCGGTAGCGCAGCGCAACCATCCGGCCCTGGGCACCAGCGGCGCCGACGGAGTAATCCGCTGGACCACGGGCCCGGCGCGTCTGGAAGGCATCGGCATCACGCACAATGGCGGCAAGACGCTGGCCGAGGTCGAGAATCCGGTCACCGGCGATCGTTCGCCCGCCCTTTTCGTGATCGAGAAAGGCTCGCCGCTTCTCGGAGCGTTCAACCCGACCCCCGAGGGTCGCCAGTACATCGTAGGCTCCGCCCTCAACAAATTCGGCAGCATGGGCGAGCGTGTGTTGGAACTGAAGCCGGTCAACGTTGCGGGAAAGTCCGACGTGAAGGTCACCGTCGCGCTCGCGAGCGTCACCAGCGATTTCGAAACCGGTGACTACATGATCCTGGAAGTCGACCCCGATGGAAGCGGCCCCGCCGGCGTGACGTCGCTAGTCGAGTTCTATGGAGTGGACAATCCGGCCAGCGCGTGCCACAAGGGCCTGAGCAACGACAACGGCATGCCGGGCAGCATCTGCCTGAAGCCCGAGTTCACGGACCATACCTTCAACGTTCCGGCCGGTGCCACCAACCTGGTGTTCCGCATGCGGGGCTTGAGTACTTGGGGCAACGAGATCTTCGCCATCGACAACATCCGGATCCACTCCGGAAAACTCGTGTCGGGCGATTTCAACTCCAACGGCAACCTCGATGTCGGTGACCTCGATCTGCTCGCCGACGCGCAGATCACCAACAACAAGGCTTACGACCTGACCGGCGACGGCCAGACCAATTTCGACGACCGCCTGTCCTGGGTCCGCGACCTGAAGAAAACCTGGGTGGGCGATTCCGACCTGAACGGCGTCTTCAACACGGCCGACTTCATCACCGTCTTCCAGGAAGGCAAGTTCGAGACGGGGCAGTCGGCCGGTTGGGGCGCAGGCGACTGGAACGGCGACAAACTCTTCAACACGTCCGACTTCATCGTCGCGTTCCAAGACGGAGGCTTTGAGCAAGGCCCGCGTGCTGCTGTCGCCGCCGTGCCCGAACCGACCTCCGCGCTGCTGGCCACCACCGCCAGCCTGCTGCTGGCCCTGGTACGCCGACGCAGGACGTAACCGCCCCTCTACTTGCTACTTGCCCGCGTGGCTTTTTGCGGGCTCCCCCGCACAACCATGGCTCCGCGGCCCTCGCCCGACGAGCGGCCGCGGAGCCATGGTAAGCAGGGCCCTCCGCGAAACCATGCCCGCGTCCTCCCACGCCTTCGCCCACCCACCGGGCAAGTCTGCCAGCCTGCGGGATGGCTCGAGCCTCTGACCGAGGCTTCGTGCGTGCCTACTTCCGGGCACCGACACGTTCGTGTCAGTCGTGTTCCGGGCACTGACACGTTCGTGTCAGTCGTGTTCCGGGCACTGACAATTTCCTGTCAGTCGTGGCGTCTTCCCCGGATCCGCGAGCGAAGCATCGCGCTGCCAATCTCCCCGGACACAACGGAACAACGATAGTCGCGACAGGCACCCTGCGGTGGAGAAGGAACTCGAATCGCCGGCCTGCGATGCTCGAATCCCGAGACGCGAGTCAACCGCCCGCGGCGGGTCCGCGAGACGCTTTGTTCCATGCCTGCGCAAAAAAAAACCCCGCCGTCCTGCAGAGCAGAGCGGCGGGGCCGGAACAGAGAAGAGGCCGTTTTTTGCCCGAAGGCGAATGATACTCGTCTGCGGTCCAAGCACTTCGCGTGACCGCTGACTTCCTCGGTGATCATAGCAACTTGACATGTCATGTCCATAGTTTTGTCAAAAAATGATGAGAATCCTGCGGCTCCTGATGAAGAGGCCGCGAATGTGGCGTTCGAGGCCTGAGGATCTCGTCTTCAACCGTGTCTCAGCGGTACTCCTTTAGTCTCAACGACCACCTCAATCGTTACCTGCTTTGCCGGACCGTCAGCGTTTGACGCGCGGCGACACGGTGAAGGTCCGTTGGGTAGCGGCAGCCATCGCGAAGACGGGTCTCCGGACCAGCGACTCAAGTCTTCCGTCCAGGGACCGGGGACCTGGGCGTGGTCGAGCCCCTGCGGCATGACGAGGCAAACCCAAGGGATCCCGGAAAGGGAGTTTCACGGGCCCGCATGCTTGAACTACAGTGGGTCTTGGGCCAGACGCAACGCATGGTGCGCGTCCCGAGGTCCACGCGGCGAGGGAAAACTCCCTCGCCGTTCACCACAATCGCCGTCCGAACGGCGACAACGACCGGCGAAAGATAGAGGCCGTCCGGATGAGCCAGGAAAGTCTAGCTGCGGGTGATCTTTTACAGGCACGCGACTCCGCCGAACGCGCGGCTCGGGAAGCCGGCCAGATCCTGCGCCGCATGCAGGCCGGTATCTCCGCACGCGAAAAAGGCCCGGCCGATCTCGTGACCGAAGCTGATCTGGCCGCCCAGGCCGCCATTGAACAGCTTCTCACCACCGAATATCCGCAGTTCGGGTTTCTGGGCGAGGAAAGCCCCCCACCCGATGCCCAATCCGCCGGACACCCGGAAGCTCCCTTGTGGATTGTGGATCCGCTCGACGGGACCACCAACTATGTGCATGGCCTGGACAACTACTGCGTTTCGATCGCTTTGCGCGACCGTGGCGAACTGGTGCTGGGCCTGATCTTCGATCCGGTCCGCGACCAGGTGTTCTCGGCGATACGCGGCGGCGGTGCCTTCCGCGACGGCAAGCCCCTGCGGACCAGTGGCACGCGCGACCTGACCCAGGCGCTCGTCGCGGCCAGCTTCGCCGCCAAAGTGCCGCCGCATTCGCCGGAAGTTGCCCGCTTCGTGCAGGTCCTGCATCGCGCGCGGGCCGTTCGACGCCTGGGCTCCGCCGCGCTCAACCTGGCGTACGTCGCCGCCGGAAACCTCGACGGCTACTGGGCCACCTCGGTCAAGATCTGGGATATCGCCGCCGGCTGGGTGCTGGTTCGCGAAGCGGGCGGAGTGCTTAGCGGCCTGGACGGGATGGCTCCCGATCCGGCTCGCCCCCAGTTCGCCGCCGCCGCCACGCCGGAACTGCAGGCCGATCTGCTGCGCACCCTCGCGACGACTTCCTGAGCTCCCTGCATTTTCTCTCCTGATCTGCTGCTCTACTGCATGTGGGGGCCTTCACCTCCCACGATCTCCCACCCGAATTCCCGCATCGAGCGTTGGACGCCGCCCGTCGTTTCAAGAGTTGAACAAGCGGCGACCACGGGATTCAGCACGGCAATTGTTCCGAGTGCCTTGATGGTTGGGTAATATGGAACTGTGGGTGAGTCGCCCCCGTGCGAAGCGCCAACAACCGGAGATGCTTGAGTCGCGCGGCTTTGCCCGCGGGTCGGGTGTCCGAGAGTTCCTGCCCCGGGGTGTCCATGATTCTGCTCAGGTCACCCCTCCGCGCTCATCTCATCATTCATGTCGCAACCGCAGTCCGTTCGCCGCCGCTTCGGTGACCAGCCACGCCGCGCGATCCTCCTGGGATGGCTGCTCGGTGTCGCATTGACTTGGACTCTCGTGACGCCCCACGCCTTCCCGATCGCCAGTGCCCAATCGGCCAGCGTTCCATCGGCCAGTGCGTCCGGGCAAGAAACCCGCGAAGCAGCCGACGACGGGGCGCAGGCTGCCGATTCCGCCCCGGACGCAGCCTCCGCGGAACCGTCGCCCGAGGTGGCCAGCGACGCGAACGCGGCGGCCCCGGAACCAGCGGAAACGCCCGACGATCCCGTCGAGGGCAACTCCGAAACACGCCCGCCGTCCCTCGGCATTCCCTGGCGTGGTGCGCCGGTGGAGGCCGGTCCGGGGGCTTTGGTGGTGGAGCAGGCGCCGCGGATTCTGTTCACGCGCGACCAGCAGGGAAGACTTCGGCCGCTGGTGAACATTCCCTGGGAGCGGATCCAGGCGTTGCTGGATGCCGAGGACACCGGCGACGTGCAACCGCTCGCGCCGCGTTTCCAGATCACGAACCTGACGGCGCAGGGACAGGTGGCTGGCGACACGGTCGAGATGTCGCTGGAACTGCGGATCTCGCTGCCCGCGCCAGCGGCCGGCGACGGGCGCGTCGCCAGCTGGACTCTCCTGCCGCTGCGTCTCCCCGATGCCTCGCTCATCGCGCAACCGGAGCATGAGGGGCCGGGCAAGTTGTTCGTCGTCTACCGGGAGATGGAAGGCTACCAGGCGTGGATCCATCACGAACGGGCGGGCGAGCATCTCATCCGGCTGCGTGTCGCCATGCCACTGGACGAGGCGTTGGGCGCAACGCGGCTGCAGTTGCTGGTACCCGCCGCGACGCAATCGCGTCTCGAACTCGACGTGCCCGGTGAACAGTTGGCGGTGGAGGCCGATGGGGGGCGTCGCGCGACGGTGTCCGCCGCGCCCGACGGACGCTCGCGCATCGCCGTCTCCGACCTCCGCAACCAACTGACGCTGGCCTGGACCAAGGGCGGCGATGTCGTCGCGCAGCAGCCCGCCAACTTCGATGTGCTCGGCGACATCCGCGTGAGTGTCGATGGGCCGGGCGCGATTCGCAGCCAGGTCTCGTTGGAGTTGCAGAGTTACGGTCGTCCGATCGAACGCTTCCTGCTGCGTCTTCCGCCCCACACTTCCATCGTATCGGGCAACCAACCCGGCTACGAGCTGCGCGAGCGGACGGTGGCCGCCGGCGCACAGGAAGCGTCGTCCGCCGGGGAGCCGCGCGAAGTCGAGATCACGTTGCTGAAACCCGCGGCCCAGGCGCGACTGCAGCTGACGACGCAGACCAGCCATCCGGAGGGAAGCGAGGCGCGGACGTCCGTGGGCGTCTTCGAAGTGCCGGGCGCGATCCGCCAGTCGGGACAGATCACGCTCCTGGCCAGCGAAGACTGGCGCGTCGACTGGACGCTGGGGCCTTCCGTGCGACGCATCGCGACGCCGGACACGCTGGAGACGACCGGCGACCGGCGTCCGCTGGCGACGTTCCAGTATTTCCGCCAACCATGCCGCTTGGAGGTCGAAGCGCGTCCGCAGGAGACGCGTACCACCGTGCGGCCGCGTTATCGAATGCATGTCGAGGAAGATCGCGTCTCGCTCGAAGCCCAGTTCGACTACCGTCTGCGCGGCGCACGCATCGGTGCGCTGGGCTGCTCGCTGAACGGCTGGATCCTCGACGACATCGGCCCCAGCGGATCGGTCGAGGACGCGCCGGTGGAGGACGCGCCGCCCGAGCGTGGCACGCCGGATTCAGGCGAGCCCGGATCGGACACCGCCGCGAACGAGGCTTCTCGGCAGGTCCGGCTGCGGCTCACGCGGCCCACCACGGGTGACATGACGTTGACACTGCGGCTCCACCGGCCCGTGACGGAGCGCAGCGGCACCTTGCGACTGGCCCTGCCCTCGCCGATGGCGGACGGAGTGATCCCCGGCACGCTCCTTGTCTCCGCCGGCGACGCGGTTGTCCTCGACTTCCGCTCCGCCGAAATGTCCGGCCTGGTCCCGGACGCCCGCACGATCAACGACCCCGCCGACGGGCCCACGTTGGCTCCGCCCTCCGCCACGCCAGGCGAACGCAGCTCGGCCGCGTTCCCGCCGACGACTCCCGGCAGCCCGCTCGGCTCCGCGCCGCTCGAGCCGGCCTCGTCCGCGTCCGCCTTTCCCGCCGAAGCGTCCGCCACGGGCACCGCCTTTCGCTTCCTGGGCGATCGCGCGGCAGGCGAACTCGTCATGGACTACGAGGTCCGCGAACAGGAGATCCGAGTGCGCATGGACAGCGAACTGGAAGCGACCGGCGATGTGCTGCAGGTCACCCAGCGCATCGGCTATCGCGTCCTGTACCGTCCGACGTCGCAGTTGAAACTCGACGTCCCCCGGCCGCTTTTTGAACTGCTGGCGAATCCTCGTTACCGTCCGCAGGTCGAACTGCGACTCGACGGCCAGACGCTGGGGCGTGAATCGTTCGAGGATGTCGCCGATTCGGTCGACGCCCTGCGCAACATCGTGCCGGTGAACCTGCCGCTCCCCCGCCCTCGACTGGGTAACCTGGAACTGCTGCTGCGTTTCCCCTGGCCGCTGCGTCCCACCACCTCTGCCAACTCCCTGTCCGTACCGCTGGCCACTCCGCGCGAAGGACGGCTGCTTTCGAACCTCGCCACGCTCCGCGACTCCAGCCCATTCCGACTCGAACCCACCCGCGACGTCGGCTGGGTGCGTGAGGCGTCCCTGGGCGGCAGCGAGCCGAAGTCGGGACTGCAGCTCTCCTCCGCCCAGCGCACCAGTTCCCTGCAACTCCAAGTCATCGCCTCCCAGCAGCCGACCGAGACCACTCCGGCCGCGGCCAGTTCGACCACCATCCAGCGCGCCTGGATGCAGACGTGGCTGACACGTGAGCGTCAGCATGAGCGGGTCGTGCTGCGGATCACGACGGCCGCGAGCCGGATCCGCGTGCGCACCGCGGTGAACGTCCGAACGCTGAACGCGCTGGTCGATGGACAGGCGGCGGAAGCGACGCGCGACGAACGATCTTCCCAGGAGTGGACAATTCCTCTCTCCAGTCCGCAGGCGGGCGAACATACCCTGGAACTGTTCTTGGAGTACACCTCGCGGCAGCCTTCGGGGAACATGCGATTCCAGTGGCCCGAATTGGCCGATGCCTCCGCGCCCCGACGCTGGTTCTGGCAGCTGGTCGTGCCGCAGGATGAACATCTCTGGTCGAGCGATTCGCTGCTCAGTTCCGCCAATCGCTGGCAGCGCGAGGGAATCGTCTGGCGTCGCGAGGCGGTGCAGTCGCAGGCCAGCCTCGAGGAGTGGACGGAAGCGACCTCGCAACCGCCGATCCCCCCAGGCGTGCACTGCTATCTGTTCAGCTCCTTCGATCCTGCGGGCACGTTCGCGGTCCGCACCTGCAACCGCCGCACACTCGTCTACGGATTCTCCTTCCTCGCGCTCGCCGTCGCCTGCGCATGGACCTACCTGTCCATCCTCCGCCATCCGCTCGCCACCATGGCTTGCAGTGCGTTGCTGGCCGCCACGGCCTGGCGTTACTCCGAACAAGCGGCTCTCGTGGCCCAGGCCAGCGTCCTTGGACTCGCACTGGCCGCCGTCCCCGCGTTCGTGCGCCGCTGGGGAGGCACGGCAGAGCCCACAGGACGTCGCTCCTGGACAGGACGCGGCACCGACGGACGCCTGGTCGACTCGCGACCACCAGAACTTCGCAGCACCGATGTGCACAGGCCCGACTCGCAACGCATCGACACGCGTCGCGCCGATTCCCACCGCGGTGACGCGCTGCCGTCCGACCCCGTCAGCAACGGCTCGCACCGGCACCTCGCGCAGGAACTGGAACGAGCGGCCCAGGAAGGATCGGCGCCGCCCACGACCATCCGAGTTCCCGGCCAACGCGACTCGCATGCGCCGATGCATGCCGCGGATGGCCCCGCTACCGATCATCCCGCGCCGGATACCCCTCCGCACGACACCTCCGTGTCCGGCGTGCCGGAGTCCCGACCATGAGCGGCGCGGCCACAGCAGCGCGCCCCATCCCGCGTTCGCGCAGCGACGGCGATGGCAGCCGCGTCTGGCGCAGATCGAGCAAGTGCGTGAGTCGAAGCCAGGCCGGGAACTTTCTTCTCCTGCTTCTCGCCCTGCTGGCCTTGGCAGGCATCGCGGAGCGTTGCGCCGCCCAGTCCGTGCTGGCGTCCGACTCCGCTGCGCCCCTTGGAGTGGACGACGAACGAGCCTCCGCGCGTCCACGCGGTGCGTCCGATGGCATGGCTGGCAAGGTCCGCGATTCCGGCAATCGCACGCCGCTCGATCAGCCGGCCGTTCCGACGCTGGCCGTGCCGATTCCCTATCGCATGATCGCGGCGCCGCTGGAGCAGATTGAGCGGATGGCGCGGGGCGAGTATCGCACGGTGCCGCAGTTGGAATTCCAGCAGCAGATCGCGAGCCAGTCGAGTCTGCTGCCAGCGCCGTTGCGGCGAGGAGCGATGCTCGCCGAGGCGACCTATGCGGCGCGGCTCGAGTCAAATCGCCTGCTCGCGGGTACCGCCAACTGGCAGATTGTCGCCACCAGCGACGCGCCCTCCTGGCTCGATTTGGGAAGGCCGTCGCTGGCGCTGGCGGAGCCACGCTGGACGGATGCGACCGAGGGAGCGGCGGCCGCCGACCTTGGTTGCACGCCGGACGGCAACTGGCTGCTGCGTGTTCCCGGATCGGGAACGATCCAGTCGCGGTGGAGCCAAGCGGCGATGGAGCGGGAGGCCGCGCGAGAAGAGGAGCAAACGGAGGAGGAGCTGGAGTTTGTGCTGCGGCTGCCGCACTGCCCGCGCAGTCGCCTGGAACTGCAGGTGCCAGCGGAGTACGCGTTGCAGGTGCAGCCGGGCATCGCGCGACGCATCGTGCTGCCGCAGGATCCGGCGGCAGCAGCCAGCGGCTCCCAGCTCGCGCCCAACGTCGAACTCTGGCAGGTTGACCTGGGCGGACGCCATGCGTGCCGCGTGACCCTCCGTCGCCGCGAAGCGATCGTACCCCAGCCCGGCCTGCGGCAGTCGACGAACTACCAGGTCTCCGAAGCCGGACTGGAGGTTTCGACCGAAGTGACGCTCGATTGTCACGATGCCCCCACATCCCGCGCCAGCCTGCGTCTCGATCCACCCTTGCGCATCGTCCGCGCCACGCTCAACGGACAGCCGCTGGAATGGACCTCGCGAGGCAACCAGAACACCCGTGGGGAAGGCATTGCGGACACCGGCGTCGAGCGAGACGCGGGAGAGCGATTCACGCTGCGTTTCCCCTTCGAGCTGACGGGGCGGCAGCATACCCTGCGCATTCTGGCGTTGGCACCGCCGCGCAGCGAACCGCGGTGGGTACTTCCGCGCGTGCATCTGGAGGATGTCCAGTGGCAGCAGGAGACGGCCGAGCTGACACTGGCACCGCCCTGGGTGCTGGAGGAACTGGACCTGCAGCGCGCCCTCCGCCAACGATCCGGACTCGGCGGCCACTCGACGACGCATCCGCTACCTCGCGCCCACCGCGCGGGTGGCGATCCAGATGACCACGCCTGAACGGCGCCTGGAAGCGGTGTCGGCCACCGAAGTGCAGGTCGACCGCGGTGAACTGCGGGCTCGCATGGTGGTCGAACTGCGACGTGGCGGCTCGGAGCACTTCGACCTCGCGGCCAACTTGGGCGCACGCTGGTCGATCGAATCGCTGGAAGCGGACGATCCTTCGTCGATCAGCCACTGGCAAGTGGTCGACGGCGCGTCAACGCGCCAGCTTCAAGTGCGACTCCGCGACCCGATACCGCGCGACCAATGGCTGCGGCTCACAGTCATCGCCCGCGGCAGCCATCAACTAGATGACCAGCCGATTCCCCTCCGCGAACTCACTCCGTTGGAATGGCCCGTGCCTTGGGACGAATCCAGGCAGTTTCTGCTCCTGCGCCCCTCGCCCAGCGTCGGCGTCGACTATCCGCAGGACGCCGCCATGAACTGGCTCGGCCTGGACGACCTCGACGCCCGCGAAGCGCGTCTCGCATCTCCGCGCGACGGCGAGCGAGTCATCCTGCTGGACGGCGGCGCCCGCCGCCAGGCCGTTCGCTTCTTCGAGCGTTCGGAGGAAGTCCGGCTCGCCTCCACGCGTAACCACGTCACGGCGAGGTTTTCCGGCCGGACGCTGGCGGAACAGTGGCGAATCGAGATCGACCGCGCGCTGCAGCACCCGCGTCAACTCCACGTCCAGTTGTCGCAGCGCCGCGCGGGGCCAATCCGCTGGTATCTGGAGGGGGCTTCGTCGCGGGACCTCGTCGCGCGACGGATGGCGACCAGCGGCGAAGATGCCTCCGAGACGTGGGAGATCGACTGGCCGGACACCTCGGGACAATCGATCGTGCTGGTAGGACAGCGCACGTCGGAGTCGCCCGGCCTGGTCAGCATGGCCCTGGCGCGTGTGCAGGAAGCCGATGCGCAGGATGGTTCGCTGGTACTGGAAGCCAGTAACGACCTCCATCTGGATGTCGACCACTCGCCGCTCATCACCGCGTTGCCGGTCGGCCAACCCAGTCCGCGCGAGACAGGCCCCCGACGCTACTCATTCCGCTACTCGCCGCTTGCTGAAATCTTCACGCCCCAGAACGCCGTGCGCGTCCGCAGCACTCCGCGCGAAGCGACCGCGATCGTCTGGAGCCTGCTGGTGGAGACGTTCGTCGACACGGGCGAAGTGATGCCCGGACAGGTCACGGCATGGCTGGAGAACCTGGGAGCCGCGTCGTTTCGGATCCGGCTGGCGGACGGTTGTCGGCTGCGCGAAGTACTGCTGAACAACCGCCCGGCGTCTTATGGTACCGACGAACAGGGGTATCTGATCGTGGGACTGCCTGCGGACGCGCGCTTTCCGCAGGTGCGTCTTCGTTACGACCAACCCGCCCACACGGGCACTCCACCGTTTCCGTCCCTGGCGACGCAAGTGCAGGTCCTCTGGCCGGAGGTTCCGTCGGCGGTCCTGCGTCGTCGGTGGCAGGTCTGGAACGCTCCCGATCTGCTCGTCCCGCTCGACAGGTCGACGATCCATTCGGCGGGCGACGATGTGTCTCGCCTGCTGGTCTCGCAGGACGCGACTCCCTTCGCGCGACTGCTCGGCCCCCTCTACCAGCCGCGTCTGCTGCAAGCCCTCCTGCCGCGCGACGGGCGTTCGGCGAACGCCATGACGAACGGGAAAACGCCGCCTGGCGCGACGGGCGCGAACCCGGACGAGCCCGTCGCTGCCCCGCAACCAACTGCCAACGAGCGGCCTGCGGTCTTCGAAGATGCTGACGCGTTGTTGGCAGCGACCGCGCAGTCGGCGGCGCGATACTGGCTGGAACGAATCGGGGACGAACGGGTGCAGACGTGGAAGGACCTGCAGGAACTGCCACGGCGTGCGAACGCGTCCTCGGCTGCTGAACGCACGGCCGCTTCACGCCTTCTGCCCGCTCCCCTGTGGCTCGACTTCACCCACTTGGAGGCTCGGGGCATCGCCTTGCGATCGCCCTTGCCGACGGTTTCGGCCGACTCCGCGACGCGCCGTGGACTCGAACGTCTTCGCCAATTGCAACTGGTGCTGCTGGTCACCCGCGCCGGCCCCATCGTGACCACCCCAGCCGCCCTGGCGGCGTTGCCCTCCGCGCCGGACGCTGCTGGCCGGGGACCGCTGGTGCCATGGCCCGACGCGGTGCTGGAAGTCCGCGGCGACGAAGCGTCGTTGGCGTCGGCGCCTTGGCTGCCGCTGGTGCCCCTGGAATCCTGGTCGCGGGTGGCTCCGACATGGACCACCTTTCGCGACGATTTGATGCCGTACGAAGCAACGGGATGGGAGTGGACGGAGCAGCCGATGGGGCGAGGGCAGGTCTGGGTCTGGAGTCGCTCGGGATTGCGGACGCTGACACTGGCGGCCTGGCTCGGCGGCCTGGGCCTTCTTCGCCAGTTGGCTCGACGGCGCCGCGGCAGCCTGTGGGCGGCCGTCATGCTGTTCACGGCGGGCCTGCTCGCTCTCTTCCTTCCCGCACCGTTCCACGGACTCGCGCAAGGCGTGCTGCTCGGTGGCTGGCTGGGGGTGGCCTGGGAGGCGTGGCGCGGCTTGCGCCTCGACCGCGGTGACCAAGGTTGGTCAGCCGCGACCCGCGAGTCCCAGGCGCACGCGTCGAGCCCCCATGCGTCGACGGTCGGCGTCACGACCGCCCTGGTGCTGGCCTGCTTGGCCGGCGCGCTCACCAGCGTCCAGAGCTTGCACGCCCAGTCGCCGCCCGCGACCGATGCGTCGCGCGCGGAAGATGCCGTTCAACCGCTTGTTCCGAACACGCGTGCTGCGATCGACGCTGCAAGCGGCGGTACGAGCGGCGGTTCCGCCCGCGGCCCGCTCAAGCCCTGGGATGTGTTCGTGCCGGTCGACGAGCAGGGGAACGCGGCGGGAGACTACCTGCTGGTCCCCGCCGAATTGCAGAAGCAGTTGCGGCGCATGAACTCCGCCGGCCAGGGATCGCCGGCCTGGCTGCTCGCCTCCGCCCGTTACTCGGGTGCCCTCCAGCAGCGGGACGCGTCGAGTCCGTTGGAACTGGACCGTCTGACGGCGCGTTTCGAATTGGAAGTGTTCCACGGCAACCAGCCGTTGCGGTTTCCGATCGCCGAGGCGGCGGCGAATGTGCTGGAGCGGCAGGCGCGCCTCGATGGACGCGTGGTGGAGCTGAACTGGAACGCCCAGGACGCGAGCGTCACGTTGCCGCGCCTGGCGGCCGGCCGACATGACCTGGAGATGACCTTCCGTTGTCAGTCGGAGCGTGAGGGCGGGCGCGCCGCGGTGCGGCTGCCGATCCCCCGAGCTCCCCAGGCTACGCTGTCGCTGGATTCGCCGATCGAACTGCAGGAGCTCACGGTGCCCTCGGCGCGGGGAACGCTCACGCGCCGTGAGACGACCGGGCAACTGCAGGCGGAATTGGGATCGAGCGACCTGCTGTGGATCGAATGGCTGCTGCCGCGCGAGGCGACTGCCACCCCTTCGCTGGAACTGCTCCAGTGGCTTCGGCTCGCGCCCGAGAGCGTGGAGATCGACGCGATCTGCGTGGTAGACGTGGCTCAGTACGCCGAGTCCACGCTCCTGCTGGAGGTGGACGAGCGACTGCAGTTGGACTTGGAACGAAGCGCCGCACCGCTGTCGACAGCCCCGGGAGCGGAGGAAGGCCTGCGGCGAATGGAGTTTGCCGTGCCGGTCGATTCCGCCCGTCTGCCGGCGGGCCGCGCGCGGATTCCGCTGCGATTCACCTGGCCCGGGTATGCGGGGATCGGCCGCGTCCCAGCGCCCACACTGCGGCTGGTCGCGCCGCAAGCCCTGCACTGGCTGGGCGTTTCGGCCGATGATCGCCTCACGGTGCGCATCGAACCGGGCAATGGACTGCCGCTGCCCGCAGCCGATTTCCGCCAGGCATGGGGAGCCGGTCCCCTGCCCGACTACGCGTACCAGTTCGCCACCGCGCCGCGCGCCTGGGTCAGCCAGGGACAACCCAGTGTCACTCCGCCCGCCCTGGAATTGCAGACGGCCTTTGTGGTCGGCGCCACGACCACGCGCACGCTGGTGGCGGCCACGCTGCGTCCGCCCTCGACCGGCACGTTCCAGCAACGCGTGCAGGTCCCGGAAGACATGGAGGTGCTGTCGGTGCAGAAGGTCGCGGGGCCCGCCACGACCAGCGTCCGCTGGACCCGGCCCGCGCCCAACCTGCTCACGATCTTCTTCGAGCCAGTTGTGACAGGAACTTGTCAATTCGGCATCGTCGCGCAGCAGGCCGGCCAGTCGCTGGGCAACCGCCCGCTTCCCGAACTGCGCTGGCTCGACGCCACCCTGGCCAGCGACCGCCAGGCGATCTACCGTCACGACGAAGTGCTGCTGCCGACCAGTCCGGAACGCCCAATCGAAACCGACCAGCCCGTGGCCTCCGAACTCGGCCCATTCCTTCGCAACCAACTGGGCCTCGCCCGCCCCTGGAATCGCTGGCAGTCGGCCGAAACCGGGCTGCGCGAAGTCGAAGTGCAGGCGAACACGCGATCACTCAAGGCCGACCTGCTGAACATCGTGTCACGTCGGCAGGGCGCGTGGCACCTGCAGCTGGAACTGAGGCTGCAACTGGAGGCCGGCGTGCTCGACGACCTCACCCTGGAAATTCCCGAGGCCTGGACGTTCGCGCTGCAGCAGAACGCCGACGCCCGCGTCCTGCTCTCGCCCTCACCGCGACCGGGCATGGCGCGCGTAACCATCTGGCCCCAGGCAGGCCCCGTCGACACCCGCGTTCCCTTCGTGCTCGGCGGTCCGATTCCGCTGCGTCCCGGGGAACCGATGCGCGTGCCCCACGTACGACTGCTGGAAGACGCGGAGATCACCGAACGCCTCTACCTGCCCGCGGAGACCGACGGGCGGCCCGTGCTCTGGAGCCTCTCCGGCCTGGAACCGCTCGAGGAACCGGTGCCAGCCGCCGTGGATGCCGACCGCTCCAGCGTCTACCGCGGCTTCCGCTCCGCGTCTCGCGACTTCCAAGCCGTGCGTCTGCCAGCGCCCGGCGCACAGGGAAAACCCCACGTGCGCCTCAGCGACCTCCAGGTGGCCTGCCTGTCCGTGGAGAAGAAGTCGGGGGGTTCCCCGCCAACCAAGGTCCCCTACGAGGTCAGCGGACTGCTCGACCTGCAACCCGAAGGACTGGATACCGTCTGGCTGGAACTACCGGAAGGCGTCGAATTGCTGCTGGCAACCATGGACGATCAGTCGCTGAGCATCCCGCGACTCAAGAAGATCCAACAGGCAGGCGTGCAGCAGTGGCAACTTCCTGTCACCGGCGCATTGCTGCCAGTCCAGCTGCGCGTCGTCTATCGCGGCGCCACGCCCTGGACGGCGCCAGGTCGCGAAACGGCGTTCGCCATGCCGCGGCTCCGCATCTCGCCCGCCACTTCCTCCGATATCCCTGTCGCGCGGACTCTCTGGACCCTGCACGACCTTGCCGGCCAGGATCCCAACGGTCGACGCGGGCACTGGTCCGGCGCGGCCTCGCTCACCACCAGCGAACTCCAGCACCGCCAATGGCGCTTGGCCGACTTGGCGGACGCGTTTCGACAGGCCACGCAGCAGACCACCGAGTTCTCGCCGGTCGACCTCTCCCGCTGGTATTCCACGTGGGGCGCACGGTTCCTGGCCCAGGTCGCGATCGCACGAGCTGCCGCAAGCGCCGCTTCGGCGAACACCGCAACCGCGCAGGACGACACGCGCGCCGCGACGGAACTCGCCGAACAGGTGGCCGAACACATCGAACGCGTCGCGCAACTGAAGGTCGAAGCCGACTTCCGGCGCCTGGAATCGGAAGGCAACCTGGCCAGCACCGATCGCATTTGGAACGACGGCCTGCCGCGCCAACCCGCCAGCTGGCGAGGCGCCTCCACCGACTCGCTCCCGGAACTGCGACTCACCTGGACTCCCGACACGACCGATTCCGGCCCCCTCTTCACCGCCCTGCTGCTGCTTGTCGGCTCTTCCCTGTGGGTTTCGTGGCGCTGGCCGCGACGCGCGGGATTGGAACGGCCTCGCTAGCCGCCGCGCCGATGTGGCGGGGTGCCTTGCGTGACGCTACGACGCCTGTGCGGCCCGCAGCCGCTAGTGGTTCCCTGCGGAACGCGATACGATGAAGCGGCGTCGGGATGCGCCGCGCGTCCGAGCGGCTGCGGAGGGGATCCGGCGCGGCGCGGGGAACGTCCCGGCGATGCCTGCTGCGACGGGAGCCGTGAGGAGTACTGGATGATGGAACCGCGATACTGGATTGCCTGGGCCTGCGTGCTCGCCGGACTGGCCGTGGGACTTGGAGCGTTCGGCGCGCATGGCCTGCCCACGCGATTGGCGAGCCAAGGGGTTGAGGAGACGGTCGCCAAGCGACGGATTGAAAGCCTGGAGACCGGCGTGCGCTACCACATGTACCACGCGCTCGCCATGCTGGGGATCGGCCT
>CAZUJM010000009.1:0-6400 GCA_964620405.1 uncultured Pirellulaceae bacterium
TCCGTATCAGTGAGGGGGGGGGCGATCCCAGGGGGCGTTTTGGGAGAGCGATTGCCCGGCAAGAGAGGCCAGCCCTTGGCATGGGGCGTCTTCCGCCAAGCGGGCTGTATTTTCGATCGCAAAGGAACGAGTTCAGTAGATTGAAGATGATCTACGTAGCAACGGTATCTGTTGATGAATCCGCGTGCTCGCGGGGTGTGACCGTCCATTGGTGTGTTACGCAAACATCCTTCTCAGAAAAGCCAAGGTCCCTTCCGCGAAGAGGGAGAATCCGTCGGGGGCTTTTGGGGGAGACTCGGTAGTGGCGGGCGACGCCGAGAGGCGGTACCGCACGGTCTCGTGTTCGTCGCAGCTGGGCCCGGAGGCATCGAAGGTGACGTCCGGGTCTTCGCTTTGCACCTGGGATTCATCACCGACCGTGACCAGCCAGAGTTGCTTGGCGACCTGTCGACGGCTGGCGGTACTGCGAATCTCCAGGTATTTGCCCGTCTCCGTCCAGTGCTGTTCGCTCAGTCGTGAAGTGTATTTGCAGTCCAGCACGATGGCGTAGGTCGTGGACCAGCTGCCGTTCTGACGGTTCATGCACTCGATCACGATATCGGGGCTCCAGGCAACTTTGCCGGAACCGCCGCGATAGAGCGACTCGCTGGATTTCTCAGCGACGTCGCGGCTGAAGATCCAGGGCTCGTAGCGAAACCGAATGCGCAGATCCGGCCCCGCTGCACCTTCGAAGGTTAATCCACGATCGAAATCCACAAGGAATCGCGATTGCAGATTCTGTCGAATTACTTCCCGCCATTCGTCCAGTTCGACCCCCGCTTTCCGGAACGCGTCGACGACCTGCATGAAGACCCACTGCTCGTACACTCGCCAAGTGAGCTTGGCGATGGCGGTCTTGTCTTCGTCTTCGCTGGATGAGCCATGTTGGGACAGGAAGCGGCGGATGACGGCGAGCAGCGAGCGATATTCGTCGTTTCGCTGGAACATGCCTCCGCGCACGGCTAGGAACCTCGACTGTACGCCCTCCAGGAAGGGCAGTCGCCGTATGGAAAGGGCCAAGGCTGCGCATCGGCGGGCGGTCCCCTCGGCGAATCGAAGTCGGTTGATCCTCGGCTGGTCAATCCTCTCGTAGAGAGAGGGGGCATCGCCGACTCGGAAGTCCCGCAGGTGTCTTTCCGCGGCGATGGCCCTCGCGTGTCCGGCGGCAGCCGCTGCGCAGCCCAGGCAGCGTCGATGGAGCATCTCCAGGATGGCCGCCACCAGCTGGTGTTCGGGTACATCGAACGATTCGACACGTGAGCGCACGGACAAGCGAACTGGGCGAGGCTGGCTCGCCAAGTGGCTGCCGCGTCGTGAGATCTCCATCGCCGTCGAATGGTGAAGCTTTTCTCCTCCCCAGTATTGAACGGGACGGATGACGGTTGCCGTACGCGAGGCAGGACGCCGCGAGATGGCCTGGAGCAGGTCGCCGAGTTCTTGGAGCGTGTCCTCGATGGCTCGCAATTCTGCTTCTCGCGACGGTTGTTCGCGCGGGCCGGCGGCGTATCGGGCGTACGCGGTGCGACGCGACTTGCCGTAGAGGTCGGTGAGTAGGCTGTAGCTGATGCGCTGCAGGTCCCTGGTCATCGCCTCATAGCGATCCTCTCCGAGTTTCGACGGCAGCACATACACGGACGCCGTCAGAAGCACGTCCCACTTCCCGCCCGCGTCCGTCGCCCTTCGTGACTCAAGGACGATCGGTGTATGACCGCGGGCACTGTCGAAGTAGTGTCCCTCCCGCCAGAAGACCTTGCCGTCGAGGACACTGCCTGACGGATCTCCCAGGTGGGGCGTGATATCGGCGACCGGCACGTCGCCGATGCTGATGCGATACTCGGTGTCCGCAGTCGCCGGAGCCAATACGAAACAGACTCGGCTTTCTTCTGCAAGGATCAGGACTCCTTCTCGCTGGTCCACCTGTGAGTGCGGCGTGAACAGGCCCGAACGAAGGTGCCAGGTTCCGAGGGGCACGGCGCCGCGTTGAATTGTAAATGTCGCCATCGGGTGGTCAGTCTCCCATAGTCCAACCGCTCATGCGGGCCGTGTCTCGAATACTGCTCAGCAGCGAGCAGGACTCTTCGAAGCCGCCAACGCGACTGCCGCTAAGGATGTCCATCAACCGATCAAGCGCATCAAGCTGCCGCTGGGTGACCATATTGCGAATCTTCGGGATTACCCGCTGCGCTAATTGGGCGTCGAAGGCGATGTCGGAGGGCATGATCCGCTGGGCCGAGGCGACGAAGCGGCAGGTGGCTCGGTAGCAGCGAGGCGACAGCGGGCTTCCCATGTCGGAGAGCAACGGGCGTATCGAGTCCAGCAGGGACGCGATATCCGAAGGTAATGCGCCGTCTTTTTGCCATGACTGAAAGTCGTTGAGCGTGACCATGGAGCCTTCGGGTAAGCTCGCAGGCACATCATCGGCCGTCGCCGCGTCTGGCAGGCCACCCGACGCAAGCCGAATCAGGTTGGCGCGGTCCAGCAAGCGGTCGCTGAGCAGTCGAGTCGTCTCATCGAAGTTCACCGTGCCGATAAATCGCAGGGATGGCGCGAGCTGGATCTTCGACCATCCGTGGAATGGACAACTGCTTCCGATGGTCTCGGGCGTAAAGCACTGGATGACGCGCTGCGTCCCCTGACGCTCGAGAACCATCATGAAGTCGCTGAAGTAGTGCTCAACTTGCGAAAGGTTCATTTCGTCGAGGCAGGCGAAGTATATACGGCTGCCTCCCTGGTGTTTCTCATGCTCAATCTGAGCGTAGACGAGGTGCTGAAACAGTCCGGTTTCCGCAGGGTAGAATCGCCGATCGAGGGTATTGGCGTGGCCGAGTAGATCGCGGACATCAGACCATGAGGGGTTCACGTTGATCATCAGGCAGCCGGATCGGTGATTGTCCCCGTCGCTTCCGAGGATCGCCTTCGCATACAGCATGGGCAGAGAAGATTTTCCGGTTCCTGATGGCCCGCCCAGAATGGTAAGGTCCCCGCACTTAACGCTGACGTGGAATCGCTGCAAGTCGAAGAGGCGGTACTCAAAGTGATGGTCCCGCACGACACGTCGAAAGCGGTCGAAGAAAGCTTCCTCGTCCATGGTTCCAGCTGGCGTCGGCTCGGAACTGATAAAGGCAGGAATCTCAAACTCCGCCTTGTCCGGTTTTTCCTGAGTCAAGGCAACAGATTCGACGTTGTGTTTCGCAGACTGCGGCGTGTTAAAGATGGTCGCCTGCAGCAGAGGCGCGATGGCGAGGAAGCGGTTCACAACATCGTCGCCTGCACTTCTCAGGTCCTGGGTGACTTGTTGGAGGTTTCGCTCCAGCAACGTCTCCTGCCGCTGCAATTCAGCACGATCCCGCTCCAGTCGTTGGCGCTCGGTCTCAATTTCCTTTCTCGCAACGCGGTCTTCCTCGTCCAGCTTCGCGCGTTGTCTTTTGAGGGCCTCCGACTCCTCTTTCTGGAGGCGGGCCTTAAGGTTCTTTAAGTTGCTGTCTAACTCTCTTGCCTCTTCTCGCTTGCTGCTCAGGGCGAGTTCCGCTTTCGCCTGAAGTTCCGCCTTTCTTTCCTCGATGTATCGGTTGGCATACTCTTGTTGGGCTTGCTGGATTCGCTCTTTACCCAGGAGTCCGGACTCCATTAGTGCGTTGGTGACCGCGTTCATCGCATCATCGTGTTGACTCAGCTTCATATTCACACGCTGAATCGCATCGGTAAGCTTCTCGGCATCCTCGATTTCTCGACCTGCCAACTGCATTTCGTCAAGCAACGCATTGAACTGCTGCCTTTTGGCTCGGCTGAGGCAGTCTCTTGCGAATCGCCTGAGTTTGTGATCAATCGGTTCGAGGTTCAGCTTGCCGGGATGGTTTGAAAGTACGCGATCGAAGCCCGAAGCAAGAAGCAGTTCATGTTTGACAACCTTCACTGTAGGACTGTCAGAACGACGTTGTTGTGACGGCGATATGTCCGTATGCGTTGTGAAGAGCGTGGTACCCGCGGTGCGGCGAAAGTCCTCGTCACGAATCTGGTGTACCTCCCAGTCTTGGTTGACCGGGGTGAAACTAGCGCGGTAACTGCCAGGGCTAGGGGTTTCGACGCTCGACGTGAATGGTCCGTAGATTTCGTTGCGCCATCTTAGTAGTACGTTTGGTGACGGTCGGTGAAGGCACGTGAGTGAATAGCCGCTGGACACAATGTCTTGAAGGTTGTCGATGGCATCGGACGGTATGGTCAGGATCTCAATGCCTTCCGGCTGAGGTCGAAGGTCATTGACAGAATCGCGAACCGCCTGGAAGAGTGACTTCGTCGGGTCGAATTCATCCATTTCGCGGGCGTCTTCGACGGAGCACGAAACCAGTCGGCCCGGTGTGGCAAGTCCAGCAGACTGCGCGGAGAGCATCCACCAGATTTCGCCATCGTTGGGGAAGTCTTCCGGAACGGTCCTCTCACCATCGGCGTAGACAATCGGCGCGAGTTTGCAGAAGCGATTGAAATTGTGCTCGAACGGGTGCTGGGCCACAACTGCGATCAGGCGAGTGTCGTACGGCTTCGGCATGCGTTGGGTGTTCCTGGATTAGATTGCCTGCGTGTGTCTCAGGAGTGGGGTGGCTTGGGGGCAGTCAGACTGTGGTCGATGATGGGGCGATCGCGGCAGTTTTGGCAGAGGCGATGTTGAGAAGCGTGAAAGAAAGGCGGGAATATAGTGACCGGTGAACTGAATCGCAAAAATGGTGCAGCGATGCTTACCTGTTGTATTGAATCCGCGATGCCAGTTGTGGCTTGCAGATTCACGGGCAATGGCAAAACCGTGGTGCAGTGGAGAAATGCGGTGCTGCGAATTATAAGCACCTGTTGTGTGGTGATGGTATCCAGAGGCAAGACTGACGCCATCACTCCACGCAGTAATCCCCCGTCAGCGCCTCGTACCGGCGGATGGCTTCCTCGGCCACCGTATCCAGGTGGTGGCGGGGGGCCAGTTTCAGGAGGGCGACGCCGGTGATGGTGGTCAGGTAGGCGTAGGAGAAAGGGCCCGTGGTGCCTGTTTCTACGGTCAGGGTGGCGTCCGTCATGAGGTGATGGTCGCGACGCGTGGTGATCGTCCTGGGGTGCAGGTGGAGGTAAAGCTGCTGGGCGGGGTAGCCGGCCAGTACTCGGGCGAAGGCTTCGCGGATCTCCGACTCGTGCCAGAAACTCTCCAGATCGGCCAGCGCCGGAGGCGGCGACTCGGTCGCCCGGAAGCGTAACGCCGGGAACTGCTCGCCCTCGACACGCAGCTTGGTGCAGGCCGCCAGTTGGATCGACCAGCCCGCTTCGTGCGCTGCCCGGACTACCCCCGCGAACGTCGGCAGGCTCGGCAGCCGCAATACCGTCAGCAGCGTGCCACCCTCCTCGATCGCCGCTCGCCAGTGGCCAAACGCGGGCAACGCCTGCTGCCTGTACCGTCGGTAGCCGGCGTCCGCCGTGATCGCCAACTCGCCGGGGGCCTTATCTGTGGATGTGTCCGTGGCTTCGTCCGCCGAAGCGGCCGCTGATGCCTTCCCTGATTCGGCGAGTGGCAGTCGCGTGCCGAAGTCGATGCCGAACGTCGAGATGCCTGCTTGCGCGGGGGGCATGGGCAGTGTCGCCTCTCCGCCTGTCACCGGCAGGCTGTAGTCGAACGACTCGAACGAGACGTTTGGCAGCGCGTTCGGCAACTCGGTCGACTGCCGCGCGATCGCCAGGAAGTTCGCCTCGCGCTCCAGCCCGATCACCCTTGCCGCCGGGAACTGCTTGGCCAGCCACGTCGTCAGCACTCCGGTGCTGCAGCCGAAGTCGACCAGCGTCCGCGGGCTCGGTTCCAGCGTCCGCAACTGGTCCGTGACCCAGGTTCCGTTCGCCAGGAAGTGTGCCGCCTGCGAACTGAACAAAGCCCCCCATTCCGCGGCGTTCTCCACCAGTCGGTACAGGTCCTGCACGGTCGCCCGGTCGTTCTGGCGAGCACGGCTTACCGATGAGTACTTCTGGAAGCGTTCAGGACCCATCAGCTTCTTCAACTCACGCTCCATCGCCGCCCGGGACGGGCGTGGGCTGAGCCCGAAGTCGGACAGGTGCTGCGAGAGCTCGGAGGTGGTCGGCCAGGAATGGTCTTGGTGGCGCGTCATGGGGATCGGCGGATGGAGGGGTGGGGCGAGGTTCGGTGGTGCGGTACTGGTCGCGGGGGGCCGGGGAGGTTTTTGCGCAGCCGCCGAGTGCTTGGGATGACGTGAAGGTTTTGGCTGCTCGGCGTGGCTTTTGGTCCTGCCCGGCACACGGCGTGTGCCGGCTACTTGGGGTTACTCGTCGTTGGGGTTGTAGTTCATGTTGATGGCGATGTGGATCGCCGTGGGTTCATAGC
>CAZUJM010000009.1:6500-8041 GCA_964620405.1 uncultured Pirellulaceae bacterium
TCGTTGGGGTTGTAGTTCATGTTGATGGCGATGTGGATCGCCGTGGGTTCATAGCTGCAGTCCATGCCGATCGTGCTGATCGAAAAACAGACGACCGAGTCGTTGTCCATACGCTCTAGGAAACGCTCGAACAGGTCCCCGTTGTCGCAGTCCTCGTCGTCCGCCGCTGCCTCCGCCTCGATCTGCTCCCAGATCTCCCGCAGTTCGGGCGTGAGGTGTTGGAATTCACCGAAGTAGTCCACGAAGCTGAAGACGGTCGCCGCTGACGGCTCGTGCGACGTCTCCTCCGAGTGCACCAGAGTGCCCGTCACCGGGCAGTAGAACCGCTGATGGTCCAGTAGCAATTTGACTCGCTGCATGACGGTCATTCCTTTGCGTTAGGGACGCGCCCTGGCACGTTGGGGACTCGCCCTGGCCTGCCATGGCACGTCAGGGCCTCGCCACGGGCTCCCGGCGGTCGCTTCGACGATCGCTCGGCCGTGGCCGCCTGAGGATCGCCTGGGGGAATGACACGTTTGGTCAGTGGAAAAAAGTTTTTTCCGGCGGCGGGAAAGAGAGGGCCGGCGCGCGAGAAGGCATGAACGCCCGCTCCGGCGGGCGGGGCAGGGGGCGCGGGAATGCAGCAGGGCGCGGGCGAATGGTCCGAGGACGCTGGGGCGCGCAAAAAAAGAGGCCCTGCTGGGGCCTCTGGGGTCCGAAGCGGTACGCCTCGGGATCTTGGCGGCGACGCCCATCGGGCGGTGCCTTTGTGAACTGCCTGTGCCGGTATCGCTCAGGACACCGGCTCGAGCGGAGGGCATGGGACTCGAACCCACAACCGGTTGCCCGGCAACTGATTTCGAATCAGTCCGCTAGCCATTCGCTTACCCTCCTCGAACGTCCTTATATCTAGCGTCCCTTTTCCGATACGGCAAGTACACCGGCGACTTCCCGGGGATTTACCGGCGATCGGTGAGGGTCTGCGGTCCAGTCGTGCGTGTTCCGCCGCATGGCGCGACTGTCGGTCGTGTGCTAGCGGGGCGAGTTTCTGTCGTTTCCTGCGGATGCTCTGCCGAATTACTCTCCCGTCCCTGCTGGCAGGTGGTCTGCCTGCACTTCGTCCCGGGCTTCCTCTCGAGGTTCCTTGCCATGAAAAAAGATACCTTCCGCGTCGTCACCCGCGGGGCCAACGGGCAGCTCCGCATCAAGGACTATGGCTCCAAGGAACCGCTCCTCGAACTGCACACCCAGATCGGCGTCGATGACTGCAGCACCGACCTCGACCTGCGTGGCATGCCGGTTTTCCGAGGGCTCATTGGGCCCATGGCCGAGGGCAAGAACGTGGTTCGCTACGAGACGCCGGACGTCTTTGAGTCCTTGACGAAGGAATGGGTCGCGCAGCCGGCCGAGCGGAAGACGCGTCGGCGCCGCAAGCCAGAAGCCGCCACGCAAACGGTCGAAGAAGCGGCTGAGTAGCTAGATGGAGCGTGGGCGTCCCGCCCGCCCGGGGCACACGCGAGGCGAACGCTTTGCTGGGATGGCAGGGTTTCGGTGCGACCGAG
>CAZUJM010000009.1:8051-24261 GCA_964620405.1 uncultured Pirellulaceae bacterium
CTTGCTTGGGAAGTCCCCTGGTGGAAGCGTCGCCCGAGCTGCTGGACCGGCTGAATCACGCCATCCGGGCCGGATCGCTCTATAACCGGCTCGGCGTCCGCGTCCATGAGCCCGTGGAGGCGGCGCTGGTGAATGCCGACCTCTCCTGCTTCTACCCGATCGTCCGCTCCGTGCCGCAGTTGCTGGCGGATGAGGCTATCGTCGGACCGCTTCCCGTCGCGTAAAATGCCGCCGCAGTGCTTCGTGCGGTGGTCTGCGAACTGAAGCGATAACGGGAGACGTGCGATGTCGGATGCGGCGGCCAAGACGATCTTTAAGCGGATCATCGACGGCGAGATTCCGGCCAAGATCTGCTACCAGGACGAACTGTGCTTGGCGTTTCACGATGTGAACCCGCAGGCGCCCGTGCACGTGCTGGTGATTCCCCGCAAAGAGATTGTGTCGATCGAGCACCTGGCCGATGAAGATGCCCGGCTGATCGGCCACCTGTGGATCGTGATCCGCAATCTGGCTCGGGAGTTGGGCCTGCAGCAGGGCTACCGGGTCGTGGTGAACACCGGCGCGAACGGCGGCCAGACCGTGCCGCACCTGCACTATCACCTGCTGGGCGGCCGCGCGATGGACTGGCCGCCGGGCTGAGAGGTCGGGCGGTTCCCTTTTTAACCACGGAGGGCACCGAGGTTACGGGGAGGGCCGCGGAGGGTGGGGGCTAGTCCTTCTTCAGCATCAGGTTCTTGATCAGGCTGGCGACCAGTTCGGGGTTGTCCTGCTGGACCATGTGATCCAGCAGCGGTTTCTTGACCCCCAGCTTTTCCAAGTGCCCCACCAGCGTCTTCCAGTGCTTTTCCCGCTTCTTGCCTTCGGTCAGGTACAGCTCCGTCACGAGCTCCTGCGCCCGCTGTAGCGCGATCCCCTCGCGGTTGTCGTAGAAGTTCTTGATGGCCCGCTGCTGAAATTTGGAGTATTCCGCCATGGATGCCTGCTCCGGGTTTCCGGGCTTTCGGCCCGGGAAGGTGTAGTTTCGGCTGGGACGGGAAGTTGCTAGATTGTAGCGTTCCGGCCGCCGTCCGGCTGCCCTGATGCGTGAAGGCTGACCTGCCGCGTCCGGGGGCCTCGCCCGATGTTCGTGCCCGTTGGATCGGATGTTTTCTCGCCCCACCATGAGACCCGTTGTGCCAGCAGGAATGGTCCATGCCAGTCATTAAATTTGTCAAAGAGAAAAAAGAGATCGAAGTTCCCGTCGGAGCCAACCTGCGGACCGAGGCGTTGAATGCGGGGATCCACTTGAACTGTGCGATCGCCGGGGTCAGCGAGGGCATCGACAAGGCGGCGGCCAGCGTGTCGCAGGTTCTGAACTGCCACGGGCTTGGCATGTGCGGCACCTGCCGCGTGAACATCACGAAGGGCGCCGAGAACACCAATCCGCTGACGGTCCGGGAGAAGCTGAAGTTCAAGTACATGCCGGTGCCCGATCCGCTGCCGTGCCTGGCCTACCTGGGCAACGAGGACACGATGCGACTGGCGTGCATGACCAAGGTGATGGGCGACATGACGGTCGAAAGCCGTCCCGAACTGAACCTGTGGGGTGAGAACTTCTTCAGCTGAAACGCGTGGGGCGACGGCCCTTTGCCTCTTCAGGTGCTCGGCCGGATTTTTTTAGCCACGGAGAGCGCGGAGTTCAGCGCGGTGTACAGCACGGTAGACACGGATCTCCGTGGTGAATTCCCCCTGACCACAGCCAACCTGCCCCTTCTTCCCCGGTGGTGGATCCGATGAAAGAGATCGTCGCGATCGTCAAACCGTTCCTGGCCGAGAAGGTCTTGCAGGGCCTGAAGCGTGCGCCGCTGGAGGCGCTGGTGGTGCGGGAAGTGAAGGGCTTCGGCCGCCAGAAGTCGTATCTCGACCAGTATGACGAGAGCGAGTTCGCGTTGGCCTTTCTCCCCAAGGTGGAGATCACCATGTGGGTCGAGGACTCGCGGGCGGACGAGATTGTCCGCAAGGTGGTGCAGATCGCACGCACCGGCCGCATGGGCGACGGCAAGGTGTTTGTCTTGCCGGCCATGTCCCACGAGGCGATCCGGCCCGCAGCGCCGAAGGCTTCCCCAACGCCGAAGGCTTCCCCAGCACCGAAAGCTCCCGCCAAGCGACGCGGATAGAACGAGACGCCGTCGGTGGTCGTGATGGGCCGAGGCCGCCGCCTGCAGGCTGACTTCGCCGCTTTGGCCGACTGACAAAGTCGTGCGCTCCCAAAACCGCTCGGCGTCTTATCTTGGGCGGCGAACTTTCTTCGGCCTGGATTTTAGGTCTTGTAGTTCTGGGGGTTCTGGGTACGCTGCGTGGCCAAGTTGTGAATGATTCAATCGCCAGAAATTCTCTTGATCTCACGATAGGCTGAGGACTCCCTGATGAAATCATCCGATCGTTCTCTCGAAAAGCAGATTGCGTCCTATGCGTTGGCCGGTGGGGTTTCCTTGCTGGCCTTGCCGGGCGCGGCAGAGGCGTCGATCGTCTACAGCGGGGTGCTCGATACCCCGCTAAATTCCTCCGTTTTTATCCCGATCGACTTTGATGGGGATCGCGATTGGGAGATCGCCTTGTCTTTCCTGCAGAGTACGGGCAACTCGACTTTGGTATTTTCCTTCATGGGGGAATCCGGAATATCCGGAATCCAGTTCCTGCAGGGGGCGGGATCGTTCCTAGTCGATTTTGGTAGCGGTGGTTCCACTAGCAAGCAGTTGGCTGAGGTGCTGCCGGGTGGCACGGTAATCGGGCCGACCGCTCCCGGTGCCAGCACTTGGTCGACGGCCGGGACATCCTCTTCAAACCCGACCAAAGGTGGCCTGCAGGACTACGTCGATCCTTCCGGTGCCCCAATCCTGAATGCATGGGCAGGCGAGAGTCGCAAGTTTATTGGCTTCAACATCACCCTGTCATCGGAGGCCACCCTCGACAGCAGCGGCAACCTCACTGCTTACGGGCCGTCGTACTATGCGTGGGTTCGCATCAGTGTCCCCAGCACGTTCGGCGTTGGCTTCGTCCTGCACGATTGGGGTTACGAGAATCAGGCCGGGGTGTCGATCACAGCGGGTGCGACGGGCCTGGGCGGCACTGTGCCCGAACCAGGGACGCTGCAGGTCGTGGCCTTGGGGAGCGCGGGGCTGATCGCGTGGCGTCG
Source organism: uncultured Pirellulaceae bacterium (assembly GCA_964620405.1). Taxonomy (GTDB): domain Bacteria; phylum Planctomycetota; class Planctomycetia; order Pirellulales; family Pirellulaceae; genus CAZUJM01. Next base: position 11,227 of record CAZUJM010000009.1, read on the forward strand.
TCGTCGCCCACAGGCTGACTTTTCGGCGGCCGACGCGTAGGCTTGGGCTGACCTGGCTGGGGGCTGGTCTCGCCCAGACCACCACTACTTGGAAAAAGCCCCCAACGGATGGCCCATAGCAATGAGTCCTGCCCCGATCGATCCGCGTGAGCAGGGCTATCCGCGCGAGCAGGGCACCGCCTCGCGCGTGCTGCTCGTGACCTGGGCCAACGCCGACTGGCAGTGGCTCAATCCGTTGCTGGCGGCGGGCCAGCTGCCGGTGCTGGCCGATCTGATCGAGCGCGGCGTGATGGGGACGCTCAACAGCCTCACGCCCGCCGTCGAGCCGCTCCTGTGGAACTCACTGGCCACCGGGCACCGCGCCGACCAGCACGGCGTGCTGCACGTCTTGGAGCCGCACCGGCTGACCGGCGAACTGATGCCGGTCAGCAGTCGCTCGCGCCGCGTCAAGGCACTCTGGAACCTCGCTACGCAGTGTGGCCTGTCGGCGCACTGCGTCAACTGGCCGTGGAGTCATCCGGCGGAGCCGATCGGCGGGGTGTTTCTCAGCGAACGCTTCCCAGTGGCGACGGAGGCCTACGGCGACCCCTGGCCGTTGCCCGAGGGTTCGGTCCATCCGGCGTCGGCTGCGGAAATGTATTCCGACCTCCGCGTGCACGTCGGCGAATTGACGGGCGAGGACATCCGCCCGCTGGTGCCGCACATGGTCACCGCCGGTCCCTCCACCGATTCGCGGCTCCTGCAACTTTCCAACGCCGTGGCCGAGGCGATCGGGACGCATGCGGCGGTGACGACGGTGATGGAGACGGAGCCCTGGAACCTGATGGTGGCGAGCTACACGACGATCGCGTCGCTCAGCCCGCACTTCCTCGGCTATCGCCCAGGGCAGGCCAGCACCGCGACGGATGAGGAACGCGTCTGGTTCGGCGAGGTGCTCGACAACCTCTACCGCTGGCTGGACATGATGCTGGGGCGACTGCTGGACCTGGCGGGGCCGGAGACGCTGGTGATGCTGGTGTCGGAGCAGGGCCGGTTGCTGCGCCAGAACCCGCCCGTGCACTCGTCGTCGGGTGTGATTGTGATGGCCGGCCCGCGCGTCCGCCGCGACGAACTGCTGCACGGCGCGGGGCTGCTGGACATCGCGCCCACGGTGCTTGCCGCGCTCGGGCTGCCGATCGGGGAGGACCTGCCCGGCCACGTGCTGCACCGCGCGTTCGTGAGTTTGATCCCGACGATTCGCATTCCCTCATGGGAGCAGGTGCCGGGCCCGTGTGGGACGCATCCGGTCGAGGACGACATCGACTTCTCCGAGGAGCAGTCCGCGATCCTGGAGCTGGCGGCCATGGGTTACCTGGAGACGAGCCCAGCGGAGGAGCAGCGACTGGCGGAAGTCGCGACACAGACGCGATTCAATCATGCGCTGACGCTCATGAACTCGGGGCGGTGGGAGGAGTCGCGGGAGCTGTTCGAGAAGTTGGCCGAGGAGAGTTTGGACCAGCCCTTGCCGCTGTTCTTCCTGGCGTACCTCCAGATGGGAACGGGTCGCATGGAGGCGTCCTATGCGACGCTCGAGACGCTGCGGCAACGCGGCGCGGCGGCGCCGTACATTTCGGCGCTCCAGGGACTGCTTGCTTCCCGTGAAGGACGACGGGAAGAAGCACTCGAACTGCTGCTGGCGGCCACGCGGAGCGGCGAAGCGTTCGCGGAATTGCATGTGCGGGTCGGCTGGCTGCTGATGCAGATGTCGCGCACCGAGGAGGCGGTGGAGTCTTTCTACCGCGCGCTGGACGACGCGCCGGACCATCCATCGGCCGTGCTCGGGTTGGCCGTGGTCGACCTGAACGCCGGCCGATTGCGGCAGGCCAGCGACGGAGTGCTCCGGGCGCTGCAGGTCTGTTACTATTGGCCGTTCGCGCACTATGTGCTGGGCGTGGCCTTGGCGCGGATGGGCCAGCTATCCCGCGCGCAGGTGGCACTGGAAATGTCGCTCTCGCAGGGCCAGCTGCCGGCCGCGCACGCGCTGCTGGCCGAAGTGCTGGAGCGGTCGGGTGGCGATCGCGAGCAGGCGGCCTTCCACCGTCGGCAGGCGCGACGGATGGGCTCCGCGAATGCCGCGCCGCCCCGTCAGCCCGAGTCGCCCCGTCAGCCCGAGCCGCCCCGGGAGTGAGGTGACGCATGGCCGGACGAATGCCGGAGCGCGCGATCGACCTGTCGCAGCTGCGTGTGCGGCCCGCGGCGGGACTGGAACGCCGGGCGGCGATGATGCTGCTGCCCGACCGAGTGCGGCAGCGGTTGTGGAACGACTACTGGCTGGCCGCGCTCGAAAACCCGCTCCGCGTCCTCGCTGCCGCCGCCTCCTTCCGCACGCTCGCGTCCGACGGTCGCGACCAGTTGCAGTTTGAGCTGCACGTCGCGGCTCCTTATCGCGGCCAGGGGATCGCTCGCGCCGTCATCGAGCGACTCGACGAACAGGCCAGGCAGCAGCGGGCCGTTTCGCTGCTAACCGCCGTCGACGCGCTGGCGACCGCGGACGCTGGCGCGTTTCTCCAGCATCTGGGTTTCGAACTGGTCGACCGGCGGAGCACGTTCGAAGCCGACACGGAGCGGCTGGCGGAGTTCGTGCTGCCGCGGCGCGATTGGCTGGTGTCGCGGGGCGAAGTGCCGGCCGGAACGCGGGTCGTGTCGCTGCGCGAGGCCGACGTGGATGCGGTGACTCGCCTGCATGTCGACCACTTGGGCGGAACGCTCGAGAGCATCGGCCGCTGGCTGCGTGACCTGCGGGCCGGCCCCATGGCCGACGACAACTGCGTGCTGCTGGTTGAGGACCAGATCGCCGGCCTGCTGCTGGGTTCCACGCACGAGGGCCTGACGCGGATCGAAGCGAGCATCGTGTCGCCCGTTTTCCGAGGTCAATGGTCGGGTGGTGGCTGGGCCAACCTGATGATGATGGCCGAGCGCCTGGAGTGGGCCATCCGCCGCGGTTCGCAGCGCTGCCGCTTCAGCAGCCTCGAAGCCGCCAGCCCGACCCGCAAGCTGGCCGCCCAGGCCGGCGCCGAACGCGTGGCGGTCGCCGAAGTGTACCGTCGCCGGTTGGTGTTTTAACGCCGAAGGGTCCAGGGGGCGGGGTGCCGCTGCGTGCGATGTCGGCGATGGTCGTGGATCGTGATGCCCACCGTTCGTGATGACGGGCGTTGGTGATTACGGGCGTTGGTGTTCATCGATTGGCGTGATCATCGTGCCCCGCGATCGGGGCGATGCAACGTCCGACGGCCATTCGCCTGAGGGCCTTCGGCCCAGCGTCTTGAGGCTCCTGCTGCTTTGAGGCGACCGTCCGTTGTGGGGGACGACTCGTACGCTAGATGCTCCGTCATCCATAGCCCATGCCGCAGGGTGTTGAAACGTCGGGCCGGGGCGATATCCTGCAACTCGCCTTGTCGCAGGATTCACAATCGTTAGCGGCTTTGTAGATGCTCTCCGTTATTTGCTTTGCCTATTTACCCTATTGCTTTTGCAGGGGCTTGGGGTAGAACAACTCAATGGCACTCTCAATTACCCCATCGGAGGTCTCCTCGGAGTCGTTCCATGTCAAGCGATCGCAAACTGATGTCCCCCGTGTTGTCCTTCGAAAAACGATTCGCGGCGTATGCACTGGTGGGTAGCGTGGCGGTGCTGAGCGTGCAGGATGTCGCCGATGCGTCGATCGTGACGGGGACGGTCAACCAGACGGTCGGGCCTAGCTCGCTCAACTCGGCGGGTATCGATTTCGATAGTGACAACAATGTCGAGTTGGTGTTTCAGGTAACCTCGTCGGCCCTGACACCCGCCTCCAATGGTTTCCAGATTAACATGCAATCCGGCACGGCGATGTATCAGAACACCGGCTCCATGAACAATGGGAGCTTTACGAAGCCCTTGGCCACGGTTTTGACGGGAAACACGCTGATTGGTCCGACCGCTCCCAGCGGCAGCAGTTGGGGTGCGAATACGCCACAGAGCGGTGCCAAGTCGTACACCGGTCTGCAGGACTATGACCAAACGACGGGGTTGCCGATTGCCGCCAACGGCTTCGCCGGGGAGACCCAGAAGTTCATAGGCTTCTCGGTCGTGCTGACCACCGAAAATGTCGGTTCGTCGCCCTATCCGTATCACTATGGTTGGGTTCGTGTGAGCGCGCCGTCGACCTGGGGAGGGAATTTCACGATCCACGACTGGGCATATGAGAGCCAGTCCGGGGTGGCGATTACCACGCCGGGCGGCGGCGGAACGGTGCCCGAGCCGGGAACGCTGCAGGTCGTCGCCCTGGGTGGCCTGGGGCTGGTCGCTTGGCGCCGTCGGCGGTTGCAAGCCGCGGAATAATGAACTCGCTCGACCTCCGTCCGATGCGGGTGCGGCCTGCGGCGGGGCTGGAGCGTCGGGCGGCGCTGATGCTGATGCCGGAAGCGGTACGGCAGCGGCCGTGGAACGACTACTGGCTGGCCGTCCTCGAAAATCCGCTTCGCATTCTCGGCTCGGCCGCTTGTTTCCGCAGCATTGCGCCCGATGGCTTGCCCCAGCTGCATGTTGACCTGCACGTCGCCAAACCTTACCGCGGGCAGGGAGGCGGTCGAGCGATGGTCGACCGGTTTCGCGAGCACGCGCGGCAGCTGCACACTCGCTCGCTGGTCACCAGCATCGATCCGCTGGAGAGCGCAGGGGCGCGTGGGTTTCTGGACCGCGTGGGGTTTTTCCTGGCGGACCGGTGGAGCGTCTATGAAGTCGACACGCCGCGGCTGGCCGACTATGTGCTGTCGCTCCGCGACTGGCTGGTCAAGCGAGGCACGATTCCGACCGGGGCGCGCATCGTGCCGCTTCGTGAAGCCGCCGACCTGGAAGCCGTCGCGCGGCTGCATGTCGAGCATCTTGCCGGGACGATGGAGACCGTGGTGGGCATGCTGCGCGAACAGTTGGCGGGCCCGATGGCCGACCATCACATCTGCCTGCTGGTCGACGGCCAACTGGCCGGCCTGATGCTCACGGAAACGTACCACGGCTTCAGTGAAGTCAAGGTGACGGTGGTCGATCCGGCCTTCCGCGCATCGTCGGTGGGCGGCGGCTGGGCCAACGTGTTGATGATGGCCGATCGCCTGCACTGGGGCCTGAGTCTTGGTTCGCGCCGCTGCCGCTTCAGCTGTCTTACGGCCGCTCGCGCCACCCACAAACTGGCCCTTCAGTCCGGCGCTGATTGCATCGCTGTCGCCGATTTCTATCGGCTGTTGCTTGGGTAAATGCCGGGGGGATTGAACCACGGAGGGCACGGAGACTCTCGTTTTCCTCCGTGCGAACCTCCGTGCTCTCCGTGGTTAAAAAAACGAAACACGCCGGGCCGCCTTGCGCTTCTTGCTATTTTGGCCCAAAACTCTGGTTTGACCCGCAGCGGCTGGTTTAATAGAAGCTTCACAATTTCCAGCCCAAGGGGCCCCGGGTGGCATGGACCAGCGCCGCGGGTCTCTCCTTTTCGTGTCTACAGGCGACGTAGCATGAGCAGATTGTTCCGCAGTAGAACTCGGCGGCCCGGCGTGGCGCGCCGGCATCGCGTGTCTCGTGGCCTGGTGGAGAGTCTGGAGGCGCGGGCCATGATGGCCGTCGATCCGATCCTCAGCGAGTTCCAAGCGTCGAATGGATCGACGGTCAAGGACGAGGACGGGGACGCTCCGGACTGGATCGAGATCCGCAATCCGGACGCGGCCGCGGTGGACTTGGGCGGCTGGTACCTGACGGACGACATCGGGCAACTGACGAAGTGGCAGATCCCGGCGCGAACGTTGGCGGCGGGGGAGCATCTGTTGGTGTTTGCGTCGGGCAAGGATCGCGCGGCGGCGACCGGTCCGCTGCACACGAACTTCCGGCTCACCTCCGATGGCGAATACCTGGCGTTGGTCAAGCCCGATGGTCGCACGGTCGTGCAGTCGTTCAATCCGTATCCGCCGCAGTTCGAGAACCAGTCGTACGGACTGGCGGCGAACAAGGATGTGACGCAGTTGGTGGCGAGCGGCGCGGCGATCAAGGCGTTCGTGCCGGCCGACGATTCGCTGGGGCTGCGGTGGACGCAGGAGTCGTTCGACGACGGCGCGTGGCAGGCCGGCAAGCAGGCAGCGGGCTTCGAGGTGCTGCGGCCCGGCTTCACGATCAATGATTCCTTCGACGGACCGCTCGATCCCGCTTGGACGGTGGACATTCCGGCGGGCGGCACGTCGACGGTGACGGTCGAAAACGGTTCGCTGAACTTCAACGTCCCAGCGAACCAACGCATCAGCAGCAGCAGCCGGGGGCTCGCGCCGCTGGTGACGCGCGTGATTCCGGGCGAGCAGACGGCCGACTTCGAACTCATCACGCAGGTGCAGCAGGGCCCGAACGACCGCGGCGATGGCGGTCTAGCCATCGTGGACTCCAACACCGGTCTGCCGGTGATCCAGCTGGAGTACAACGCGCGGACGATGTTTCGCATGCTGGCCAAGGACACGGCCGTGGGGTTCCGCAATTCGGGCAATCGCAACGCGTACTGGCTGCGCATCGTCCGCGACAGTTTCGCCGGGACATGGACTGGTTTCTACCGCCTGACCGAAGCCGACGCCTGGGCCCAGGTGGGCCTGGTGCGCGATGGCGTGCAGGCTCCGCTGCTGGACAATCCCCGCATCGGCTTCTATGCGACTACTACCAGCAGCGTGATGAATCCGCAGTACCTGCAGTTCCAGTTCATCGCGCCGGACCAGCGTCCGTTGTACACGCCGCAAACCGGCCTGGACCTGCGTTCGACGATGCATGATCGGAACAGTTCCGTCTACCTGCGCGTGCCGTTCAACGTGCCGGGCGATCCGAAGCGGTTTGACGAGCTGGAGTTGAACCTGCGGCTGGACGACGGGGCGCGAGTCTATCTGAATGGCACGGAGGTCGCCTCGCACAACGTGCCGGTGGTTTCGACCTGGAACTCCGCGGCGTCCGGCGAGTACGGGGGCTTCAACGGTTCCGTGCCGGTCCGCACATTCGACCTGCGGCCGTACCGCGACCTGCTCCACACGGGCTCCAACCTGCTGTCCGTCCACGGCATGAACGTCTCGGCCAGCGACTCGGACTATTTCTTCGACGCCACGCTGACGGCGCGTCAGCTGCTGGGCACGTCGTTCCAGTATTTTGCGACGCCCACTCCCGGGAAGCTCAACCAGGCCTCGGCCGCGCCGCCACCGCGGATCGTCGGACCGCAGGGCGCGTTTTTTGGCAGCACGACGGTGAAGCTGGAGATCGACTCGCCGAATCCCAACTTTGCCATCTTCTACACGACCAACGGCAGCGTGCCGACGACCAGTTCGACGCGGTATACGGAACCGATCGTGCTGTCGGCGACCGCGATGTTCCAGGCGCGCACCTTCGACCTGACGCCGAACACGTTGCTGGAGCCCAGCCCGATCGTGGCGGGGACGTTCCTGGCGATGGGCGACGACCTGCGCGACCGCACCTCCGACATTCCGATGATCGTGCTGGACATGATGGGCCAGGGACTGCCCGGCAGCACGGCCACGACCCTGGCCTCGGTCAACGTCGCGGCCTTCGATGTCAGCCAGGCGACGGGTCGTTCGTCGTTCGCCGCGCCGATCGTCGACTACCTGGGCCGTGGCGGCATCCGCGACCGTGGCTCCAGCACGGGCGGGCAGACGAAGCCGAACCTGGCGTTCGAGACCTGGGGCGAAGCGGGACGCAGTTCGGCCGACGACGCGAACGTTGGCCTGCTGGGGTTCGCGGCGGAAAGCGACTGGGTGCTGCACGCGCCGTTCGACTTCGACCGCGCGCTGATCCGCAACCAGCTGGCCTACCGCATGGCCAACGACCTGGGACGCTGGGCGCCGGGCACGCGGCCGGTTGAAGTGTTCCTCAACCGCCGGGACGGCATCGTGACGGCCGCCGACTATGTGGGTGTCTACATCCTGACCGAAAAGATCAAGATCGGCCCCGACCGCGTGGACATTGTCGACATCAAGTCCACGGACACGACCGAGCCGGATATCTCGGGCGGCTACATGTGGAAGATCGACCGCGAGGATCCGGGCGAGCCGAGTTTCTTGACGCCGGCGGTGTCGCTGAACTGGGTGGAGCCGAAGAGCCCGAACAACCGGTCGGCCCCGGTCGAGGACCGAGCGACGCTGACGCAGGAGAATTGGGTCAAGGACTACTTCACGAAGCTCAGTGTCGCGTCGCGTGTGCCCAACATCAACGATCCGGAAGGATACTCGAAGTATATCGACGTCATCTCCTGGGTCGACCACAACCTGATCAGCGTGCTGTGCGACAACGTCGACGCGTTGAACCTCAGCACCTATCTGCACAAGGACCGTGGCAAGAAGATCGAGTTCGGCCCTCAGTGGGACTTCGACCGCTCGATGGAGTCGACCGACGACCGCGACAACAACCCGCTGTTGTGGGGTGGATCGGGCGGTACGGCGTTCCTTTCGTCGAACGTCTGGGCGCCCCTGTTCCGCGACTCGGGGTTCTGGCAGGCGTACATCGATCGCTGGACCGAGTTGCGGCGCGGAGTGCTTAGCGACGAGTCGCTCAACCGGATGATCGACAGCGAAGCGGCGAAGGTGGCCGAATCGCAGGAACGGAACTTCAAAAAGTGGACGGGAGTCAAGCCGCGGACCGCCAGCGCGTACGCTTCCGGGCAGCTGAACGGCACGTGGCAGGGGGAAGTAGAACACCTGCGCACCTGGCTGATGGAACGCGCTCACTTCATGGATGGCAACTTCGTCCGGCCGCTGGCGGCCTACGTTGGTTCGACGCTGATCACGCCGGGCAGCGGGGTCGCGGTCCAGGCGGGCGACGAGTTCCAGCTGGACGGCGAGGTCCGCGAGGTGTTCGAGGACCGGGCGATCGTGTCGACGGACGCGGGCCAGGTACCCCTGCGTTACCTAGCCATCGCCGACGACAGCCTGGGAACGAACTGGACGTCACCCGCCTTCGACGACAGCCAGTGGGGGCAGGGCACGATGGGCGTGGGATTCGAAGCCGATCCGCCTGCTTACGGTCCGCTGCTGACCACGCGCGTGAAGCTGCCCGAGGGTGGCACGACGCTGCTGACGCGCGTGGAGTTCCAGGTCGACAATCTGAAAGACATCCAGAACCTGGTGCTCCGCACTCGCTACGACGACGGGTATGTCGCGTACCTCAATGGCCAGGAGATCGTGCGTCGAAACCTGCTCAGCAACACACTCACGTGGAATTCACGCGCCAACTCGCGCGCCAACTCGTTATCGCTGGCGTTCGAGGACGTGCCGATCCAGAAGTACGCGAATCTGCTGGTGAGCGGCCGCAACGTGCTGGCCATCCGGCTGCTGAATGCGACGGCGACCAACAACGACCTGTTTCTGCAGGCCGCGCTGGTCGATCGCATCGGTCGTCCTGGCAACCATCCGATGGGCAAACCGTACTACACGGTCGATGGCAGCGATCCGCGCGGGCCAGACGGCAAGCCGACGGCCGCCGCGCGACTCTATACGCCCGGCGAGAAGATCGCGATCTCCGACAACCTGCGGATCGTCACCCGCAACTTCGATGATGTCATCGACCGCGGCACCGAATCGCTCGTCGTTCGCTCTGACTGGAGTGCTCCGGCGGTGTACAACTTCGTCACCGAGTCGCCGGCGCTGCGGATCAGTGAGATCCACTACCATCCGGTCACGGGAACGGCGGTCACGAGCGGGCCGGAGTCGGAGGAGTTCGTGGAGATCGTCAACGAGGGCACGACGGCGGCGAGCCTGGTGGGCGTGCGGCTGCGTGGCGAGGTGGAGTTTGATTTCCTGGGTGGAGCGACGAAGGTGCTGCAGCCGGGCCAGCGGGTAGTGGTGGTCGCGAACGAAGCGGCGTTCAAGGGGCGTTATGGTAGCGGGCCGTCGATCGCCGGGACCTTCAGCGGCGCGCTGTCCAATGCGGGCGGCGAACTGCAACTGGTCGATGGCGCCGGCCGAGTCCTGTCGGAGGTCGACTATCGCGACAGCGGTCCGTGGCCGCTGTCGGCCGATGGAGTGGGAGCGTCGTTGGAGCTGGTCGCGCCGGCGAACACCGACGTTCGCGCCGCCGGGAAGTGGTACTCATGGGCTGGCAGCGGCCCGATCGGGGGCACGCCGGGGCTGCCCAATTCGGGACGGCCGCCCGTGGTGATCGACAAAGTCGCCGCTCGCGCGGGAGGCACCATCAAGAACGACTTGATCGAGCTGGCCAACATCTCGACGCAAGCCGTGAACCTCACGGGCTGGTACCTGAGCGACTCGAGCGACAATCTGCTGAAGTACGCGATTCCCGCGGGCACGATTCTGCAGCCCGGTCAATCGATCATCATTGACGAACGCGCGTACGATCCCAAGCCGGCCGATCCTCGCAACATCAGCTTTGGCCTCAACGGCACCGAGGGCGACAGCGTCTGGCTGGTCGCCGCCGATGGACGCGGGACCGTGGGGCGGTTGATCGACGAAGTGCATTTTGGCGGCATGCGTACGGGCGAGTTATTCGGCCGGGTGCCCCATGGTACCGGTCGTCTGACGCCATTGCAGTCCGATTCACTGGGATCAGTCAACGCCGCCGCGCGGGTCACGACGGTCGGCATCAGCGAACTGCAGTACCATCCGCTGGTCTCGCCGCAGGCTCGCGCCGTGTCACCGGCGATCACGGCGGACGAACTGGAGTTCGTGGAGTTGGCGAACGGCGGCACGCAGGTGGTGGATCTTTCCGGCTGGCGCATGCGAGGTGGAGTGGAATACGATTTCGCGACCGGCACGACGCTTGGCCCCGGCCAGCGACTCGCGCTGCTTCCGTGGAATCCGGCCGATCTGGAAAATGGCCTGCGTCTCCGCGCCTTCCAGGCCCAGTATGGCACGACTGCCGAGACGCGATTGCTGGGCGGTTACGCGGGGCTACTGAGCGATGCCGGTGAACGCGTCACGTTGTTGCGACCGGACGTAGTGACGCCCGGCAATCCTCCGGTCCTCGCGTACGTCCAGGAAGACGAAGTGCTCTACGACGACCTGACTCCCTGGCCGCTGGCCGCCGACGGCACCGGCTCCAGCCTGCACCGCGCCAGCCTCGCTTCCTTCGGCAACGACGGTCGCTCGTGGTCCGCTGGCCAGCCGTCTCCCGGTTCGGCCGCCGTGACGGTCCGCGGTGACTTCAACGGCGACTTGGTCGTCAATGCGCTCGACATCAACCGACTGTTCAAGGAACTGCAGTTGGGCGGCAACGATCGTCGCTTTGACCTGACCAATGACGGGCAGGTGAACGAGCAGGATCGCGACGAGTTGATTGGCAAGATCCTCAAGACGTCGTACGGCGACAACAACCTCGATGGCATCTTTGATTCGCGCGACCTGATCGAAGTGTTCCAGCGCGGCGGGTACGCGGACAACGTGTCCGGCAACGGCCTGTGGGAAACCGGCGACTGGAACGGCGATGGCGAATTCGAGTCGAGCGACTTGGTGCTGGCCGCGCAGCAGGGCCTGTACGTGTCGGCGACGCCTCGCCCCCTGGCTGCCGTGGCCGCCGCCCTGCACGGTGCCGTCGACAGCCTGTTCGCCGACGAGGAAGAGGAGTGGTAATCGGCGCGGCGGACAGGGGACCGCACCCGGTCGCATGTCCCCCTGCGGAGCAGTGAAGTGCGGAGAAGTGCAGCAGCGCAGTTCGCTCCCCGCGTCCGCTCTTGCCGCGTGCTCCGCGGCCACGACTTCCTACGCCAGCAGATCGTGGACGACACGGGCCGGTTCGACGCCCGTGAGTCGCGAGTCCAGGCCCTGGAACTTGTAGGTGAAGCGGGCGTGGTCGATGCCCAGCAGGTGCAGGAGCGTGGCGTGGACGTCGTGGACGGACACCTTGTTCTCGACGGCATGGTAGCCAAAATCGTCGGTCGCTCCGTAGCTCATGCCCGGTTTGAACCCGCCGCCCGCGAACCACATCGTGAAACCAGCCAGGTGGTGGTCGCGGCCATCGCCCGGGGCCATCGGCGTGCGCCCGAACTCGGAGCCGAACACGAGGATCGTGTCGTCCAGCATCCCGCGCTGCTTGAGGTCGGTGATCAACGCCGCGGCCCCTCGGTCGACTTCGGCCGCGCTGCCCGCCACATGGTCCTTGACCGCGCCGTGGTGGTCCCAGTCGCGATGGTACAGCTGGATAAACCGCACGCCGCGTTCGGCCAGGCGCCGCGCGAGCAGGCAGTTGGAGCCAAACGTGCCGTCGCCACCCTTCGTGCCATACATGTCCAGGATGTGCTGCGGCTCGTCGCTGACGTCCATCAACTGCGGGACGCTCGCCTGCATCCGGAACGCCAGCTCGTACTGGCTGATCCGCGTGGCGATCTCCGGATCGGACAGCGACTGCTGCTGGATCTCATTGAGTGCGCGGACCGAATCGACGACGTCGCGCTGCCGCTGCGTGGAAACGCCCTTGGGATTGGAGAGGTACAGCACCGGATCGCCCGTGCTGCGGAACTCGACGCCCTGGAAGCGGCTCGGCAGGAACCCCGAGTGCCACTGGCGGGCGGCGATCGGCTGCTTCTGGCCGAACTGCCCGGTGGAGACCATGACGACGAATCCGGGCAAGCTCTCCGACTCGTTGCCCAGTCCGTACCAGAGCCACGATCCCATGGCGGGGCGCCCGGAGATCATGGAACCGGTATTCATGAACGTGTGGGCAGGGTCGTGGTTGATGGCTTCGGTCGACAGAGAGCGAACGATGCACAGGTCGTCGGCGCAGCGGCCGGCCAGTTCGGGCCAGATGGTGCTGATCGACTGTCCCGACTGGCCCCAGGGCTGGAACGGGTGTTGTGGGCCGAAGCAGTTGAGCTTCTGGCCTTGGAGCTGGGCGATCTGCTGGCCGCCGGTGATGGATTCGGGCATCGGCTGTCCGTGCATCTTGGCCAGCAGCGGCTTGTAGTCGAACGTGTCGAGGTGCGACATGCCGCCGGCCATGTAGAGCCAGATGATGCGTTTAGCGCGAGCTGGCATCCCGGAGTGCGGCGGCGCAAGG
>CAZUJM010000009.1:24271-42974 GCA_964620405.1 uncultured Pirellulaceae bacterium
CGGGAGCGACCGGGGATTCGCCCGCGGCTTGGCCGCGCGCGGCGGGAGAGGCCCCACCGAGCAGGTTGGCGAGCGCCATGGCGCCGACGCTGAGACCGGAGTTGGCGAGGAAGGTACGTCGTCCGACGGGGGCGGGCAGCAGGGACATTCGCTCAGTTCCGCGTAATGGTTTCGTGGAGGTTCAGGATGGTGCGCGTGACGCTGATCCAGGAGGCCAGTTCCGCTCGCGGCATACCCTCGGGCACCGGATGTTCGCCGACCGACGTCGCTTCCTGCGCGGCGGCGGGATCGGCCGTGTAGTCTGCCAGATGCCGCTCCTGCAATTGCCGGAGGACGGCGAGTTCCGAGTCGCTTGGCAAGCGCGACAGGGCCTGCTGGAAGGCCCAGCGGATGCGATCTTCGGGCGCCGTGCCGCCCTCGAGCATCATGCGTTCGGCAAACTTCCGCGCGGCTTCGACATAGCAAGGATCGTTCAGCAGCACGAGCGACTGGAGCGGCGTGTTGGACCGCGGCCGCTCCGCCGTGCACTCCTCGCGACTCGGCGCGTCAAACGCCAGCAGGGCTGGATGCAGATACTGTCGCTGCCAGTGCGTGTAGAGTCCGCGGCGGTAGAGTTCCTGGCCGCGGCCGTTCTCCCACTCGCGCGTCGGGAAGTTCAGGTAGGCCCAGTAGCCCGGTGGCTGGTACGGCTTAACGCTCGGGCCGCCGATCGACTGCACCAGCAGACCGCTGACGGCCAGCGCGTTGTCACGCACCAGTTCGGCTTCGAGGCGGAAGCGTCCCTGCCGGGCAAGCCAGCGGTTGTAGGGATCGAGCTGCCGTTGGGCTTCGTTGGATACCGACGACTGGCGATAGGTTTCCGAGAGCACGATGTACCGGACCAGCTGCTTGACGTTCCAGCCGGAGTCCATCCAGGCGGCCGCGAGGTGGTCGAGCAGTTCGGGATGGCTGGGCGTTTCCCCCTGGGCACCGAGGTCGTCGAGCTTGCGCGAGAGCCCGCTGCCAAAATACTGTTTCCAAAGGCGATTGACGAAGACGCGGGCGGTCAGCGGATTGTCGCGGCGAACGAGCCACTGGGCGAGGTCGAGTCGATTGAGGCGTTGCTCGCGAGGCGCGACCCCGGGCAGGATCCCGGGCGTTGCCGGCTGCACTTCGGCTCCCGACTCGTCCATCCAGTTGCCGCGGGCCAAGACGCGGATCATGCGGGGAGCGACGGTGTCCGTGACGAGCGAGACGGGAATGGTCCTTTCGAGAGCCGCTAGATCGGCCTCCAGTTTCTGCACACGCTCGCGGTCGCTCGCCAACAGCGGCGATGTCGCGCGGAAGTGGGTCATCAGCGCGGTCTTCTGTTCCGGCGTGCGGACATCGGCCGCGACCGCCAGTGCCTGGCGGACCGGTTCGGGCAAGGACTCGGGCGTGCCGGGCGACTGCTCCCACGCCTGCTGGGCCGCGATGCGTTCCGGCGTCTCGGCCTCCAAGCTGGCTTTCGCGGCCGTCAGTTCCTGCCGCAGCTGTTCGCGTCGCGCCGACTGCTCGTCGGTCGGCAGCTGCAGCGACGGTCCCCACACTCCGGTCCCTTCCGAGCCCGAATACAGTCCCTGTTCCTGGATGTCGGCAAAGAAGGCCTCCATCGCATAAAAGTCACGCGTCGTAAACGGATCGTACTTGTGGTCGTGGCACTCCGCGCACCCCAGCGTCACGCCCAGCCACGTGCCGCTCACGTTGCGCACACGCTCGGCGATATACTTCGCCAGGTACTCCCTCGGCTGCACGCCGCCCTCGGCACTCATCATGCCTAGGCGGTTGTAACCGGAGGCCACACGCTGCTCGATGGTCGGCGATGGCAGCAGGTCGCCGGCGAGCTGTTCGACGGTGAACTGATCGAACGGTTTGTTGTCATTGAAGGAGCGGATCACGTAGTCGCGGAACGGGGAGACACTCATCGGCTGGTCGCCGTGGTAGCCGACCGTATCGGCGTAGCGGACGAGGTCGAGCCACCACTGGGCCATGCGTTCTCCGTAGTGGGGCGAGGCGAGCAGTCGATCGACGAGTCGTTCGTAGGCGTCGCTGCGCGGGTCGGCGAGGAACGATTGCACTTCGGCGGGCGTCGGCGGCAGGCCGAGCAGGTCGAACGAGAGTCGTCGGATCAGTGTCACGCGATCCGCTTCCGGAGATGGCTCCATGCCCTGCTTGCGCAGCGCTTCGTGGACCAGAGTATCGATGGGGTGCGGCGCCGCTTGAAGCGGCGCGGCAGGGGGCAGGGCGGGGGCGACCACGGGCTGGAAGGCCCAGTGTCCCTGCCACGGAGCACCCTGGTCGATCCAGCGGCCGAGGATTTCACGCTGCCGCGGCGACAGGTCCTTGCCAAACTCCGGCGGGGGCATCCGTTCCTCGGACTCCTCCGTCAGGATCCGCCGCCACAGTTCGCTCTCCTCACGATCCCCGGCACGCACCACACCGGGCGCATCGGGCGTCCCGACCAAGCCTGCCTGCTGGTCCAACCGCAGGTCCGCTTCGCGCTTATTCTTGTCGGGACCATGGCAGGCGAAGCAGTGATCGGAAAGGATCGGTCGCACATCCCGATTGAACTGGATGACGTCCGGCAACGGCTCCTCGCCGTTCACCGGCATGGAGTGGAAGGCCAGGAGGAGAATCAGGCAAGCGATTCGCCTGACGCCGATACCGTGGTGGATGCCGTCGTTCATGCCGCTGGCTACCTCTGTTCGTATTGCTTGACACGCTTGGCCCGGACCGAAGCCCCAGGCCGCTGCCCATCTTAGCATCGCCAGCACCCAAATGCGAATCCAGGGAGCGCGGCCGTCCCGGCCGCACTGAAGCGAAGCAAAGAGTCGATGCTGGGAGCACGTGTCCATCGCTCGTCTGGCGGTGGCTTGGTTGGCAGTGCCTGGGCGGCCGGGACGGCCGCGCTCCCTAATCGATGGCGAGCGCCGGCGCGAGATGGTGCTCGAACAGCTGACGGTTGGTCGCCAGATAGTCTTGGCAGCGCTGGGACAGCTGTTCACCCGAGCGAACGCCGAGCAGATAGGCCAGCTTGTCGCGTTCCAGTGGTGAGGCAGGCAGGTCGTGCCGCGCGGTGGTGTTCATCAGGCGCAACCGCGCCTCGACGCCGCGCAGGTAGCGGTACGATTCCAGCAGCTGCTCGGCATCACCGCGCGCGAGCAGTCCGGCATCGGCCAGGGCCGGGATCGCTTCGAACAGTCCCGGCTGCAGGATGCCCGGGTGCGCGGCCGCGTGCTTGAGCTGCAGCATCTGCACGATGAACTCGATGTCCATCAGCCCGCCCGCCGCGCGTTTGATGTTCCGCAGCGTCGCGTTCTCTTCCAGCTTCAGTCGCATCTGACGCATCTGCGTCTCGAACTCGGGCTGCCACTCCAGTCCCGTGACGATGCGGCGGACCAACTGTTCGACGCGCTGGCGAGCCGACGGCGATCCGAACATCGCGCGGCCGCGGCAGAGCGACTGGCGTTCCCAGAGCTGTCCCGTGCCCTCCGTGAAATGCCGCTCGAAGGCCTCCAGCGACAGCGCCAGGTTGCCGCCTCGTCCGGCCGGCCGTAGGCGCACGTCCAGTTCATAGAGCCGCCCGTGCGGACCGATCTGGTTGACCCACTTGATGATCCGCTGCGCCAATTCGTTGAAGAAGTGCAGGTTGGTGGTCGTGGGGACGGACGACCGGCTGGCGACGAGCGGCCGGGTGCCGCCTTCGCCCTCGTACAGGAAAACGACATCCAAGTCGCTGTGGTAGTTCGGTTCGCGTCCGCCGAACTTGCCGAGTGCCAGTACCATCATCTCGCAGGGCCGGTTCTCGTCGGCCAGCCAGGGCCGGCCATAGCGCGCGGCCAGCAGGTCGTACTGCAGCTGGCAGACCTTCCCCAGGCATACGTCGGCGACGTCCGAGAGGAACGCCGTGGTCTGGCGCACATCCTCCTTGCCCAGCAGGTCGCGGACGCCCACATTGAGGTGCTGGATATGCTTGAAGCTGTGCAGGATCGGCTCGATCTCCTCCGCGCCCTTGCAACGCTCCTCCAGCATCTGTCCGAGCACTTCACGGTTGGGCAGGCGATTGATGAGCAGCGAGTCCAGCAGTTCATCCAGCATCCCTGGGTTGCTGGTCAGGATGCTGGAAAGGTAGGGGCTGCTGGCGCAGAGCCGCACATAGAGTTGCAACGTGGGCGGGTTGAAGCTAAACAGCTCCCAGAGCACTCCCTTGCCGCCGAGCGAATCGGAGACGTTGCAGAGGTTCACGAGCGCCGCGTCGGGGTCGGGCGTGGCGCCGATGGCGCGGAGCAACGCGGGGGCGATGGAGGCCAGGAAGTGGCGGCAGCGGCGCGTCGAGAGGAACGGGATCCGCTCGGTCGACAGCGTCAGCAGGTTCTGGTACGCGGCGTCGATGTCACGGAAGAAATAGGGCGCCAGCGTTTGGCGGATGAATTCCGGCGAGGGTTCGGGATCGAGCACCAGGTCGACTTCCGGCTCCGGAGCCGGCGTCTCGGCGAACGCGTCGTGCAACAGGTGGTCGAGGATCTTGCGGTTGCGCTCGGTGCGCTGGCGGTACTCGTCCTTGAAGTTCCGCAGGCTGGTCGCCTTGTCCCCGGCGGGGAAACCCAACCGGATGGCTAGCCGCGCCAGTTCCTCCTCGTCCTGCGGCAACACGTGGGTCTGCACATCCAGCATCACCTGCAGCAGGTGCTCGATGCGCCGCAGGAACACATAATTGTCCGACAGGAACGTCTTCTCCTGCAGCGTCAGGCAGCCAACTTCGGCAAGGCGGTCGATGGCTTCGAGCGTATTGCCGGTGCGGACACGGGGCAGGTCGCCACCGTGTAGCAGTTGCAGGAACTGGATGACGAACTCGACATCGCGAATCCCGCCCCGTCCCGCCTTTACGTCCCGCTCGTCGGTGCCCTCGCGCTCGGCCCGCTGTTCGATCTTCCGTTTGAGTGCCTGGACGCCCGTGATGTCGGCGCGATTCAGGTAGCGGCGGTAGATCCAGGGTTCCATCGCGGCCAGGAACTCGCGTCCCAGTTCCAAGTCGCCGGCCACGGGCCGCGCCTTGACGAACGCCTGCCGCTCGAAGGTCCGCCCCAGCACATCGTAGTACTGCAAGGCGCTCTCCATGCTGTGCACCAGCGGTCCACGTGGACCATGCGGACGCAGACGCATGTCCACGCGGTAGACCATGCCCAGGTCCGAGTGTTCCGTCAACAGCTTGAGGAACTCCTGGGCCAGCCGGTCGTGGAACTCCAGGTTCGTCACCTGCTTCAGCCCGTCCGTGCGGCCGTCACCTTCGTAGAGGAACAGCAGGTCGATGTCGCTGGAGTAGTTAAGCTCCACGCCTCCGAGCTTGCCGAGCGCCAGGACGACAAAGCGAGCGGGGCGGCCGTCGAGGCGGCGCGGCGTGCCACGCGTGGCCATGATCTGGCGCGTGGCGAAGGACAATGCCGCCTCGCAGAGCGCGTCGGCCAGGAACGAAATCTGCTCCGTCACGATGCCGATCCGCTGCTGGCGGATCAGGTCCCCGTAGGCGATGCGAAGTGTTTCGCGACGCTTGTGACGCCGCAGCACGGCCAGGGCCGCACGACGGTCCGACAGGTTCGTCACTTCCGACCGGATGTCCTCCACGAGCTGGTCGCGTCCCACCGGCTGGCCTTCCGTCAGCCTCACCAGCTCGAACGCCTCCGGGTCCGTCACCAGCACGTCGCCCAGGAAGCGACTCGAAGCGAACAGCTGCAGCAGCACCTCCAGCGACGACGGATCACGCTCGAAAAGACTGCCCAGCGAGAGCGGACTGCGCGACGCGGCCAGGAACCGTTCCAGCGTGTTGAACGCCAGGTCCGGGTCACTCAGCGGAGGCAGCAGCTGCTCCAGCCGGCCCAATAGCGCCGCGAGCAGGTCGGGCGACAGACCGCTTCGCGCCAAACCCAGCAGGTTGGCGTACGCTCGAGGAGTGTCCGTAAGACCCAGTCCGCGAAGCCAATGGCTAGCCTGCGTCGGGTCGGTCAGCAAGGACGTCAACTGATGTTGATCCATGGACCTGCTTTCGGTGGATTGAATGCTCGTTCTGGCAGCGAAACCTTTCCCGATACAGCCTGGGATTCACCCCGCAACGTGCTCGAACGTTTCCATCGGTCTCCGGCCCGCGCGCCGACTCACGCCTGCAGCGTGTAGACCTCCGGACCCACGCAGTTGGTCACGACCTCCCCGAACAGGGTATGCGCGTTGACCTCGTACACCGTCACGGGCAACAACTGGCCGGCTTGTCGGCGGTTTCCAAGAAAGACCACGATGCGATCGCAGGGAGTCCGGCCCATCATCTGGACGCCGTGCTCCTGCTCCCCACCTTGGCCTTCCGCCATTTTGCTTGGACCTTCCACCAACACTTCCACCTCGCGGCCGATGAACTTCTGGTTGTCCTCCTCGCTGATCGCGTTTTGGATTCGCAGCAGTTCGTTGTTTCGTTCTTTCTTCACCAGCAGCGGCACATCGTCTGGCAGCAGTTCGGCTCCCTTGGTGCCGGGACGCTCGCTGTACTTGAAGATAAAGCTGTTCTTGAATCGCGCTTCGCGGACCAGCTCCACCGTCTTCTGGAAATCCTCGTCGGTCTCACCACTGAAACCGACGATGAAATCGCTCGAGACGGCCGCTCCCGGAAGGAACTGGCCGATCTTCGCCAGCATGTCGCGATAGTCCTCCACCGTGTACCCGCGCTTCATCCGCGCCAGCACCTCGTTGGAACCGCTCTGGGCCGGCACATGCAGGTATGGCGAGCACTTCGGCAGGTCACGCACCGTCTGTAGCAGGTCGTCCGTCATGTCCTTCGGATAGTTCGTGACGAACTTGATGCGTCGCAGTCCCGGGATCTCGTGCAGTTGCCCGAGCAGGTCGCTGAGGCGCGTGGTCTTGCCGCCCGCCGTGTGGCGATAGCTGTTCACCGTCTGCCCCAGCAGCGTCACCTCCAGGCAGCCCTGGTCGGCCAGCGCGCGGGCTTCGGAAAGGATCTGTTCGGGAGGCCGCCCCTGTTCCGGGCCGCGCACCATGGGCACGATGCAGTAGGTGCAGAACTTGTCGCAGCCGATCTGGATGCGGACGTAGGCCTGGTAGGGGCTGGGCCGCATTTCAGCGTCGCGCAGCGGATCGAAGCTCTCGTGGCTGCGGCGGATCGAGTCGACCGACCCCTCGCGCCGCCCAAGACTCACCTCCATCTGCTGACCCTGTCCCTGCTGCACCCGCTCGATCAGGTCGGGCACCTGGTGCAATTGTCCGGGGCCGACCACGAGGTCCACGTACGGAGCACGCTCGAAGATCTGCCGCTGGTCCTTCTGGGCCATGCAGCCCAGCACGCCGATCACCTTGTCGGGATGCTGCTGCTTGAGTTTGCGAAGCGTCCCCAGGGCGCTGTAGATCTTGTCCTCGGCATGCTGGCGCACGCTGCAGGTGTTGTAGAGGATCGTATCCGCGTCGGCCGGCAGCGCCGTCAGCTCATAACCGCGCTGCCGCAGGCTCGCCACGACCAGCTCGCTGTCCAGCAGGTTCATCTGGCAGCCGACGGTCTCGATATAAAGGCGCTTGGTCATGGCCGGTTTCGCGGGGAACGGGGAGAACTGCCAAGGAAGTGAAGACGCCCGGACGAGTTAGCGGAGCGAGCCCGGGGGAAGCTGCTAACCGCCCCCTGCCGGATCCCGAATCGCATCCCCCCCGGGGTTGCGACATCCTATCATGAGGCCCAACGGCTCGACGAGGGGGAATCCCCGTCATCCCGGCGGAAGCAGGGGCCGGTCGAGTCGCGGCGCGCGTCTCGGGGGACGCGCGCGAAAGCTGGCTGCCGGGGGCAAAATGCGTTGCCCCAGGTGCTCTTCCCGCACGACCCGCCGATCAATCGGCCAGAACGCCCAGTCGGTCGCCCACCTGCAGCGGATAGCCTCGGAGGAACTGGGCGGCGGGAAGGCGGTTCTTGCCGGAAGGCTGCAGTTCGGTGATGCGGAGCATTCCCGAGCCGCAGGCCACCCGCAGGCTGTGGTCATCCACCGACATCACGGTGCCGGGCAACGGACAGCCGCTCGCCTGCGGCTCCGCTTCGACCTGCCAGAGCACCAGCCGCAGCGGAGCGGACGTCCGCAGCCAGTGCGAGTACGTGCCCGGCCAGGGCTGGAACGCGCGGACCTGACGGGCGATCTGTTCGGCCGATTGCTCCCAATGCACCTCTCCGTCGGCCTTCTTCAGCCGTGGTGCACGGGTCGCCCGCGACGGGTCTTGGATCTCGCCCAGCGGCGAGCTGCCATCCCAGGCATCCAGCATCCGCAGGCTCTCCATCACCGCATCCGCGCCGATCTCCGAGAGCCTCCGTTCTAACTGCCCCGCGTCTTCCCGAGGGCCGATGGGCGTCGCCCGCTGCACCAGGCAGGGGCCCGCATCCAGGCGAGGCGTCATGTGGATGACCGTCACGCCCGTTTCGGACTCCCCCTCGTAGATGGCCCAGTTGATCGGCGCCGCGCCTCGATACTTGGGCAGCAGCGACGCGTGCAGGTTGATGCCGCCCAGCCGCGAGCAGGCGAGCGCTTCGTTGGAAAGAATCTGGCCGTAGTCGCAGACCATGAAGAGATCGGCGTTCCAGACGCGGAGCTGCGCGACGGCATCAGCGGAGTTGATCGAGGCAGGAGCGACGATCGGCAGGCCGGCCGCCTCGGCGACTTCACGCATCGGATTCGGCGGAACCGTCACGCGCCGACCCGGCGGCGCCTCGGGCACGGGCCGAGTCACCAGCGCGCAGACCTCATGCGACGAATCCAGCAACCGCCGGAAGCTCGGCACCGCGAAAGGTCCCGTCCCCATCATGACGATCCGCATCCGGAACACTCCTGCCGCTTAGGGTGATGTCCGCCGCAAAGCTCCCGCCGCTGCGACCGGTGGTCGGCTTGCCGCTACCAGGCCGTTTTCGGTAGCAGGCCCTCGCGGCTTTTTTCACCGACCGCCATGGCTTGCGCCTGTTCGCCCTCCGCAGGCTGTCAGGCGTAGCGATCCTCCAGTTCCCTCCAACGCGTCGCGATCTGCTCGTCGCTGGGCATTTCGCCGGAACCCGTCAGGTTCGTGAAGGCGAGTTCGAATTCATCAAGGAACGGCCGGATGTCGAGGGCATGGGCTTGGGAGAGGCGGTCGATGAACAGCGTTCCATCGAGGTGGTCGGTTTCGTGCTGGACGATGCGCGCGAGCAGGCCGTCCACCTGGGCTTCGAACGGTTCGCCTGTCAAGGAGTAAGCATGGAGTCGAACGCTCGCGGGACGCTTCACGGGCGCGTAGACTCCCGGCAGGCTGAGGCATCCTTCCTCATGCTCGGACAGCCCCTTGGGACGGCTGAGCGTAGGATTGAGGAAGACGAGTTCCTCGCCCTCGCCAGCCTCGCCCGCCGTGTTGCAGATGAAAAAACGCAGTGGGATATCGACTTGGTTCGCGGCCAGCCCCACGCCTTTCGACTGGTACATGAGGTCGAACATCTGGCGGATCGTGTCCTTCAGTTCGGCATCAACGCGCTTCAAGGGCTTCGAGACCCGGCGCAGGGTGGGGTGGGGGAAGGGAACGATTTTCAACCGGCTGGCTCCTCATGGACGGGGTGGACAGGCTGGCACTCGACATGGTCGCTCCCGGACTCACCCCGCGTGCAGCGAGGGCGGGTACTGGGGAGGCTACGAGCGGCGCGTCCGGCCCGGGCGATTCGACGTTATACACGAATTTTAGACCTGCGTGTCGAGGCGGACAGACGCCTGTTCGCTGGCTCCGTCTTGCACTGCAGGCGGCTGGGTTCAGCCCTGCGGGCGGCTGGGTTCAGCCCTGCGGGCGACTGGGTTCAGCCCTGCGGGCGACTGGGTTCAGCCCTGCGGGCGACTGGGGTTCAGCCCGGCAGGCGGAACGAGCGGATGACGCCGCCGAGGCACCGGTGGACTCCCGCGTCGCTGCGCACCAGCAACGCGCCGTCGCCGTCGATCCCCTCCGCACGACCCTGGATTCGCGACTGGTAGACGTCGATCTCCACCTCCGCTCCGTCCAGCAGGTCGTACTCGCGCCACTGGGCCAGGGTCGCTTCCGGGTCGCGTGCCAGTCCGTTCCAGTGCCGCTCGATCTGCTGCAGGCATTGGACGAGGACTTCCTGCAGTTCCAGCGTGTGGCCGAGTGCGTCGCAGAGCGCGAGGCTACGCAGGGCAAGATCCTCGGGGGCGGAACGCGTGCTGTTGTTGACGTTGATGCCGATGCCGACGACGGCGCGCGGCGGGCGACGGGCGGGCAGTTCGATGAGGATGCCGGCCAGCTTGCGGCCATCCAGATAGACGTCATTGGGCCATTTGAGCGACACATCGGCCTGCGGCGAGAACTGCTCGACGACGCGGCAGAGAGCCAGGCCGACGGTCAGCGACAGACAGGGGATCCGCTCCGGCGGCAGCGTCTCCAGCGGCATCATCAGCGAGAAGGTGAGCGAGCCGTCGGAGGACCACCAGCGGTTGACGCCTCGTCCACGACCCTGCGTCTGGCGTTCGGCCAGCACCAGCAGCGGCAGCAGCGGTTCGCCCGCCTCGGCCTGCTGCAGCGCATGCGTGTTGGTGGAGTCGATCTCCCAGTGGAAGTCGAGTTCCCGGACGAAGGTTTCGGCGCGGATGCGGTGCAGGTCGAATCGTGAAGGTGCGGACACAACGGGGCTCGCGTGGGCTCGAGCGGGGCGGAACGATCAGGTCTTGAGTCGCACAAGGAGGTCGCCGGTTTCGACCTGGCTGCCTGGTTTGACGAGCACTTCCACGACGGAGCCATCGACGTCGGCCTGGATGGAGGTTTCCATTTTCATGGCTTCGAGGCTCAGTAGTTTCTGGCCTTTACGGACCGGATCGCCGGCCTGGACAGCCACGGTGACGACCATGCCGGGCATGGCGGCGCCGACCTGCGTGGGGTCGTTGGGATCGGCCTTGACGGCCTTGGGCGTGGCGGGTTCCAGCGAGTTGTCCAGCACGGTGACTTCGCGCGGGATGCCGTTGACTTCGAAGAATACGGTGCGGCGACCATCGGCATGGGGTTCGCCGGTGGTCAGGTAGCGGATGATCAGCGTCTTGCCGGTCTCCAGTTCCAGCGAGATCTCTTCGCCGGGGACGGGCCCGTAGAAGAAGACGGGCGAGGAGAGTCCACTGATATCGTAGTAGTCCCGACGGTGCACGGCGAACTGCTCGAAGACCTTCGGATACAGCACGCTGGTGATCGTATCGCGGTCGGACGGTTTCTCGCCGAGCAGCAGGGTGAGGCGTTCGCGGGCGGCATCGAAGTCGGCGGGGGGCATCGATTCACCGGGCCGGCCGGTGATGGGCGGCTTGTCCTTGAGCAATCGCTTCTGCACCTGCGGCGGGAAGCCGCCGGGCGGCTGGCCCATGCTGCCGCCGATGAGGTCGATGACCGAGGCGGGGTAAGCGAACTCGCGCGTGCCGGATAGCACGTCGTCGGCCGACAGTTCATTGGCCACCATGAACAGCGCCATGTCGCCGACGGCCTTGGAGGTGGGCGTCACCTTGACGATGTCGCCGAACATCTCGTTCACTTCGGCGTACACCCGGCAGATGCGGCTCCACTGGTCCGACAGCCCCAGGGCGTGGGCTTGCTGGTAGAGGTTCGTGTACTGTCCGCCAGGCATCTCGTGGTGGTACAGGTCGGCCGTGGCCGGCAGCATTTCGCTGGAGAACGGCACGTAGAATTCGCGCACGGCCCGCCAGTATTCGGCGATGCCGTCGAGGCGTTCGACCTGGAGGTGCGAGGCGCGGTCGGAGAAGCGGAGGGCTTCGACGAGCGTGTTGAGGTTGGGCTGCGACGTGCCGCCGGACATGGGGGCCATGGCGGCGTCGGCGATGTCGAGTCCGACGTTGCTGGCCTGCAGGATGGCGGCGCCCTGGATGCCGCCCGTGTCGTGGGTGTGGAAGTGGATCGGGATGCCGATCTCCTGCTTGAGCGTTCGCACGAGCAGTTCGGCTGCGGCGGGCTTGCAGAGGCCTGCCATGTCCTTGATGGCCAGGATGTGCGCGCCCATCGCCTCGAGTTCCTTGGCCAGTTGGACGTAGTACTTGAGGTTGTACTTGCTGCGCTGCGGGTTGAGGATGTCGCCCGTGTAGCAGATGGCGGCCTCGCAGATCGCGTTGGTCTCCTGGACGGCGTCCATGGCCACCTTCATGTTGGGCACCCAGTTCAACGCGTCGAAGACGCGGAACACGTCGATGCCCGCGGCGGCCGCCTCACGGACGAAGAACTGCACCACGTTATCGGGGTAGTTCGTGTAGCCAACCGCGTTGGATGCGCGCAGCAGCATCTGGAAGAGGATGTTCGGCACCCGCTCCCGCATCTGCGTCAGCCGGTCCCATGGCGACTCCTTGAGGAACCGCATGGCCGTGTCAAACGTCGCGCCTCCCCACATCTCCAGCGAGAACAGTTCGGGGCAGCCGCGCGCGTAGGCTTCCGCGATCTGCATCAGGTCGTACGTGCGGAACCGCGTCGCGAAGAGGCTCTGGTGGGCGTCGCGGAAGGTAGTGTCCGTGAACAGCAGCGGCTTCTGTTCCTTGATCCACTGCGCGAACTTGCGCGGGCCGAGCTGCTGGAGTCGTTGACGCATGCCGTCGGGGATGGGCTGGTCGGCATCGAAGGCGGGGACGGGCGCTGGATCGCGGCGGGTGGCTCGCGGCAGTCCTCGCACCACAGGGTTGCCGTTGACGATGACGTCGGCCAGGAAACGCAGCATTCGCGTGGCGCGGTCGCGGCGGTGGGGTAGTTGGAACAGCGACGGCGTCTCGTCAATGAACCGCGTCGTGCAGTCGCCGGCTTGGAACGTCGGGTTTTCCATGAGCCGCATGAGGAAGGGAATGTTGGTCTTCACGCCACGCACGCGAAACTCGGCCAGGCAGCGGTGCATGCGGCGGATCGTGTCCTCGAACCTTCGTCCGCGGGCCGTCACCTTGACCAGCATCGAATCGTAGTAGGGATGCACGACCGCGCCCGAGAACGCGCTGCCCGCGTCCAGGCGCACGCCCATGCCGGCGGCCGAGCGATAGTGGCTGATGCGTCCGTAGTCCGGCAGGAAGTTGTTTTCCGGGTCCTCGGTCGTCACGCGGCACTGCAGCGCGAAGCCGTTGACCTGCACCGCGTCCTGGGAGGGGATGCCGATGGACGGATCGCTCAGCGGCACTCCCTGCGCGATCAGGATCTGTGACATCACCAGGTCGATCCCCGTCACCTCCTCCGTCACCGTGTGCTCGACTTGGATCCGCGTGTTCACCTCGATGAAGTAGAACTTGTTCGTCTCCGCGTCGACCAGGAACTCGACCGTGCCCGCGTTGTAGTAGCCCGCCGCGCGCCCGATCTGGACGGCCGCTTCGCAGATGGCGTCGCGGATGGCCGGATCGAGGTGCGGCGCGGGCGCGATCTCCGCAACCTTCTGGTGCCGGCGCTGGACGCTGCAGTCACGCTCCCGCAGGTGCACCAGGTTGCCATGGTGGTCGCCCAGCAGTTGGACCTCGATGTGCCGCGCTCGGGCAATGAACTTCTCGATGAAGATGTCCGGGCTGCCGAACGCCGTCAGCGACTCGCGTCGCGCCTGCTCAAAGGACGCCGTGAAGTCCTCGGCCTTGTGCACGACGCGCATCCCGCGACCGCCTCCGCCATGGGCCGCCTTGAGGATCACCGGAAAGCCCAGCTGTCGCGCGATCTTTTCACCCGCCGCCGCGTCCTCCAGCGGCTCCTCCGTGCCCGCCAGGATCGGCACGCCCACCTGCTTGGCGATGCGACGAGCGGCCGTCTTGTCGCCCAGTTGCCGCAGGGCCTCGATCGAGGGACCGACGAAGTTGATCCCCGCCGCCGCGCAGGCTTCCGCGAACTCGGCCTTCTCCGACAGGAATCCATACCCGGGATGGATCGCGTCCACCGACTGCTGTTTCGCGATCCGAATGATCGCCGGTATATCCAGGTACGCGCGAATCGGCTCCCCCGGCTGCCCGATCTGGTACGCCTCGTCCGCCTTGAACCGATGCAGCGCGTAACGATCCTCGTGCGTGTAGATGGCCACCGTCCGAATCCCCAGCTCCGTCGCGCTGCGGAAGACACGGGTGGCGATCTCACTGCGGTTGGCCACGAGAATCTTCTTGATCGATGCCATCGGCAAACTCTTCTTTCCTCGAGGAAGTTGGGCGATCGGGCAAGACGTGCGAGGCGTCAGGCCCAGGGGCATGGCTGACACGGGCTCGCCAAGCGACCTACGGTAGTCTGGTTGTGGAATCGGTGGGGAGGACGATCCAGGGCAGGGAGGCGGACGCGGGACGGTTCGCTGGTCAGCAACGGATCACGCGAGCAAGCCGCATGCTCTTCGCAACCGGTCCCATGTGACCGCAACGGGGCCGCGCGGACCCTCGCAAGTTCCCCAAAAGGTAACAGTAACCCGGCGACGCGGGAAGTAGCGGAAACCGGCTGGCAAGCCGTCGGCAGCAGGCGTACCGCGAATCGTGCGATGGCACGGAACGGTGCCGCCGAACCGGGCCATCGGGAGCCGGGCCGGTCACTCCGCCCCCTCCGTCCCCAGGTCCCATCGCCCCGCGCGGCGACCCCTCGTGCATCGGCATTCGCTTCGTCGGGCGTTCATGTTTCATGGCACGGTCGTTCCGCTTATCGCAGAGACCGCCGGTGGATCGCGACGCGAGCGGCCGTTTCGCCCGCGATGACTCGAAACAAGCGTGCGAATCGGAAAGGCACACGCGGGGAACTCGAGTTGCCTGGCGGCCCGCCAGTCGACTTCGCGACCGGCGAGGAAACCATTAGAATCCAGGGCGTGCACGGCGAACTCCCCAGGCTCCCAAGGCAAGTTGCGCGGCACTAGTTCGGCAGGTCGAAAGTCCTGGAGGAAAATCGCGAAGCCCCGTGTCCCGAGTCGCGCGGCGTTCCCGAAAAGTGCACGGGCCGCCGGGGAGAACTGCTTTCGAGCAGCTTTTTCAACGCTCGGCCGCAGGGGTTCTGTCCAAGATCTGGTCACGTTCTGGTTGCGATGCTGGCTGGGCTGTCCGAACTGGTTGCTCCGGGCCGTCGGCCGTGTGTTCCCCAGGCTCCTTCCTCGTTGTTCCCTCTGCCCCTGGATCCGACTATGGCATCGCCCGTTCTTCAGTATCTGGAAGCTTCGCGAGGACTGCTTGAGCGCGTGGAAGCGCAACGCGATCGCATCGAAGTCGCGGCGGGCTGGTTCACGGAGGCGATTCTGGCGGGGCGGCAGGTGCACCTGTTCGGCGCAGGACACAGCCGAATGTTGGTGGAGGAGATGTGGCCGCGGTACGGATCGTTCCCGGGGTTCAATCCGATCGTGGAGCTTTCGCTGACGTTCCACAATCTGGTGACGGGCGCGAACGGCCAGCGGCAGGCAATGTTCCTCGAGAACCGGCCGGGCCTTGCCGCGCGGATCCTCCGCAACTTCGACCTGTCGGCCCGCGACGTAGCCCTGGTCGTTTCCTCCAGCGGTTGCAACGTGGTGCCGATCGAGATGGCGCAGATCTTTCGCGAGCGGGGCATCAAGGTCGTGGCGATCGTCAGCCAGCAGCATCTGGACGCCAGTACCAGCCAGCACCCGGACGGTCGCAAGCTGACCGACTTCGCGGACCTGGTGCTCGACACGGGAGCACCGGCGGGCGATGCGATGGTCTGGGTGGAGGGTTTGGAGACGCCGGTGGCGCCGGGATCGACGGTGGGCGGCTGCCTGCTGGTGAACTGCTTGAAGGCCGAGACCGCCGCGCGGTTGACCGCCGCCGGATCGCCTCCGCGAGTCCTCACCGCCGGTTGTGTCGTGGGCAGTGCCCGCGCGACCGAACTGTTCGAAGCGGCTTACGACGAGCACGCGCGGCGCATGGCGCGGCTGTTCCTCGAAGTGGGGCTGCCCAAGACGGAACGCGAAACCGCCGCCGACTAAGTGCACCGACTAAGTGCACCGACTAAGTGCACCGGCTGAGCGAACCGGTGTCGGTGGCGGGCGCCGCCGAATGCTTTCCTGGATTTTCACCGACCCATGATGGAAACGTGCCATGCAACCGATTCCTCTGCGTACGACGGTCATTGGCAGCTACCCGTTCCCGGCGTGGCTGGAGTTCGCCTGCCAGCACCTCGATCAGTTCGGCGCGGCCGATCTTGCGGAACTGCAGGACGACGCGGTGGCCTGCGCGATTCGCGACCAGCGGGCCGCGGGGCTGGATGTGATCACCGACGGCGAACAGACGCGGCTGGATTTCAACCTGTCGTTTTACGGCTATCTGCGTGGGATTGAGCTGGAGGGCGCCAGTCCGCGTCGGTTCGGTCCGCCGGCGCACGACCAGCGGGGACGCCATGCCATCGTGGGGCACTTGGAGGCTCCTGCTGGTTTCGGCGCGGTCGAGGAGTTTCGGCGCCTGCAGCGGCTCGCGCCCGAGGGCGTTACGCTCAAGGCCAGTGTGCCCGGGCCGTTCACGATGAGTGGCCGGCTGCAGCCGAACGCGCAGTATCCCGATCGTCATGCGGTCACCGAAGCCTTGCTGCCGCTGGTCCGGCGTGAACTGGAACTGCTGGTCGAGGCTGGCTGCCGCGAGATCACCGTGGACGAACCGTCGATGAGCTGTTACGCGCACCGGGAGGATCGTCGTCGGCTGGTCGATATCTTCAACCGCACGGTGGAACCCGTGGTGGGCCGATGCCGCCTGTCGACGCACCTCTGCTTCGGAAACTTCAAAGGCCGCGCCGTGGGGCCGCGGCAGTACGCCTGCATGTTTCCCGACTTCCTGGATTTTGCCGTCGACGAGATCCACGTCGAGATGGCCAGTCGCGAATTCGCCGAACTGGAACTGATCGCGACGATCGCCGAGCGTCGCGATGTGTCGATCGGGATCATCGACGTAAAGAGCTACTACGTCGAAACGGTGGATGACGTCGCCGATCGCGTGCGACGTTGCCTGCGGCACGCGCCGGCCGAGAAACTGTCGTTCAGCCCCGACTGCGGCTTGAGCCAGACGGCGCGGTGGGCAGCAAGGCAGAAGCTGGTGAACCTGGTGGCGGGAGTGCACGCGGTGCGCCGGGAGCTGAAGCTGTGAAGCCGCCCGCTCTTGCCGATGACGCCTGGTTGGCCGATGTGGACCGCGTCCGCGGCCGCCGCGATCGCTTCTCCGTCTGGTGGCTCGGACAGAGCGGCTTCCTGCTCCACTGGCAGGGACGCTTCCTGCTGCTCGATCCGTATCTTTCAGACTCCCTCACCGCCAAGTACGCCGCGACGGACAAGCCGCATGTGCGGATGACTGGACGCGTGGTCGATCCCGGCCGGTTGGCGTTCGTGGAGGCGGTGACTTCCAGCCACAACCACACCGACCACCTGGACGCCGAGACGCTGCGGCCGATCCTGCGTGCCAACCCGGCCGTCGAGGTCGTGGTGCCCGCGGCGAACCGACCGTTCGCGGCCGAGCGACTGGGAGTACCGGTCGAGCGGTTGAAGGCGATTGACGTGGACGAACGCCTGGAGGTCGCCGGATTCACGCTGCACGCCGTGCCCGCCGCGCATGAACAGTTTGACCGCAACGAGCGGGGCCAGTATCCCTACCTGGGGCTTGTCGTTGGTTTCGGACCTTGGACCGTGTACCATAGCGGCGACACGGTTCGGTACGAGGGCATGGCCGAGCGTCTGCGGGCCTGGTCCATCGACCTCGCCCTGCTGCCCATCAACGGGCGGGCTCCGGAACGCCGTGTCAGCGGCAACCTGTGGGGACGCGAGGCGGCGGAACTGGCGAGCGACGCCGGGATTCGCCAAGTGATCCCTTGCCACTACGATATGTTTGAATTCAACACGGCGTCGCCGGACGAATTCGTGGACGAATGTCGGCGACGCGGCGTGGGGCATGCGGTTCTCGCCGCAGGCGACCGCTGGGATAGCCCGGCGAACGACGGCCGTTAAATGGCCCGACAGGCCGCGGGACCATGCGTCCCCAACACCGACCCAAGTCGGCGGCCGGTCACGGGCGGGCCCGGGATACAAAACCTTGGATATTCCTTCTTCCCATGGGAGCAATCGATGCGACTGCAGTTATCCGCGAATTGGCGACGTGTCCGTGAGGTGGTCCAGGGCGGGCTCGGATTTGGTCGTGCCCTGGCAATGGCGGCCCTGCTGGCGATGGCCGGCCCGGGGGGCTTGGAGGTGGCGTTGGCCGCGGAGGTCGACGAGTCGCCGTTGCCGGTGACCTACGAAGTGGCGTTCCCCAACATCCGCCCGACGCGGCCGGTCGTGATCGGCCACGCCGGCGATGGTTCCAATCGACTCTTCCTCGTCACGCAGCAAGGCATCATCCATGCCATCCCGAATCGCTCCGATGTGAAGGAAGAGGAGATCAAGACGTTCCTCAACATCGAATCGAAGGTCGCCTACTCGGACAGCCAGAACGAAGAAGGCATGCTGGGGCTGGCGTTCCATCCGAAGTATCGCGAGAACGGACTGTTCTACGTCTACTACACGGCGAACGAGGACCCGCACGTATCGGTGATCTCCTCGTTCCGCGTTTCGAAGGATAACCCGAACGAAGCGGATCCGGCGAGCGAAGAGGAACTCCTGCGGATCGACCAGCCGTACTGGAACCACAACGGCGGCACGATCGCCTTCGGCCCCGACGGCTATCTTTATATCGGCCTCGGCGATGGCGGC
>CAZUJM010000009.1:42984-55487 GCA_964620405.1 uncultured Pirellulaceae bacterium
CAAGTTCAACGACCCGCACATGAACGGCCAGAACGTCCAGGCGCTGCTGGGCAAGGTCCTGCGCATCGACGTCGATCACCGGGATGACAAGCGGAAGTACGCGATCCCCGCCGACAATCCGTTCCGCGGCAAGGCTCCGCTGGCGCGTGAGGAGATCTATGCCTACGGCTTCCGCAACATCTGGCGGCTCTCCTTCGACCGCCAGGAGGGCACGCTATGGGCTGCCGACGTCGGACAGGATCTCTACGAGGAGATCAACATCATCGTCAAGGGCGGCAACTACGGCTGGAACCTGCGCGAAGGCATGCACAAGTTCGGGCCGGTGGGCGTCGACGCGAATCCGCTGATGGTCGATCCGGTGTGGGAGTACGACCATGAAGTGGGCAAGTCGATCACGGGCGGCAACGTCTATCGCGGCTCGGCCGTGCCGGAATTGGCGGGATGCTACCTGTATGGCGACTATGTCAGCGGGAAGTTCTGGGCGTTGAAGTATGATTCCGGCAAGCAGGCCGTGGTTTCGAATCGTCCGATCGCGGGCGAAAACGTCCCGGTGATCACCTTCGGCGAAGATGAAGCGGGCGAAGTCTACTTCTCGGATTCGTTCGGACGCATCTTCCGTTTCCGCAAGTCCTAGGCGGCCGGTTGTGCTGGGCAGCAAGCGGGCAGCGAGCGGATCGAATCTCCGGATGCGATCCGCTCGACCGCGTGCCGGGACCGACGTGCGATGGAAGAACGCGACGAGGCGTTCTTCCACAGGTACCGGGGCCGTGCGTCGCTCGGGGCTGAAAGGGACTGCCGAGCGGCATCGACCGGGATGCTGCGCCAGCAAGCATTCATGGTCGACCGGGGTCGGCTCGCGGGCCGGGTGCGGCACGCTCGCCGAACGCGCTTCCACAGAACTCCCGGTTTCGCGAACTTCTCCATCGCGGCGATGGATTCTGCGCAGGTTCTAGAACTGTTCAAGTCGACGCGACCGGAACTCGATACAAGAAGCGGATGCGCCGAGGCAGCCTCGTGCGCTCCCGAGCCGTCGGCCTGCCTGGGGCCGGCCGAGCGGACTTGGACATCAGGGATCGTTGCGGAGGCAACTCGATGTGCGCTCGATGGATGGCCGTGGCCATCGCGTGGACCGCGCTGAGCCTGGGTTCGGCTTCGACTGCGTTGCTGGCGCAGGCACCCGGAGCCGAAGCGAGCGGTGGCGACGGCGAACTGCCGAAGCTGTTGAATGAGGAAGACGGGTCGACCGGTTTTCCGGAGGCGCCGGCCCTGCCGTCCGTATCGGAGGGCGAGCCCACACCGGCCGAAGGTCCCGCGCCGGAGACGGGTGAGAGTTCCGGCGATGCCGCGCCTGGCGAGGAAGAGTTGCCACCCGGCAACAGTTCGCCGGTGGAAGGTGGTGGGACGGCGCCGCAGATCGACATGGGGCCGGATGACTTTCCCGCGCTCGGTCCCGTTCCCAACACGGGCCCCGCCCAGCCGCCGGCCACGACGGCCGGCCCGCGCCGATCGGGAACTTCCGGAGCGGCCACGGAACCTGTGAATCCGTACGCCGAAGTGTCTCCGGAGGGCACTCGCGAGGAAGCGACGGAGAACGCGGCGGGAAGTTCGGCGGAAGAGGGCGCGGAAGAAGATGCCGAGGAAGACGCCGAAATCATTCCGCAGGAGGTGGTCCAGGAGCGTTATGAGAACGGACGCATCCGGATCGAGCGGGGCGTGGCGCAGGACGAGCGAGAGAACTACGTCAACCACGGTCCCTGGAAGATGTACGATCCGGAGGGAGCGGTGGTCGCCGAGGGATCGTATGAGTTTGGTCTGCGCAAGGGCGCCTGGATGCGGACCTATCGTCCGAACGAAGCCGACATGTTCGCGGTCGCTCCGTTCAATCTCTTCCACGGACCTTTCGTCTCCGAAGCGACCTTCCGCGATGGCAAGCTGCATGGCCACTGGATCATCCGCGACGCCTCGAACCAGAAGGTCTGCGATTGGAAGTTCGTGGATGGCCGTCGCGATGGCGAATCGACGTGGTACTACCACACCGGCCGTCCGATGCGCGTGATCCACTACCGGCAGGGACAGATCCATGGTGAGTTGCTGGAGTGGGACTTGGAGGGCAAGCCGGCCACTCGCGTGGAATACCAGGATGGCCGCCGCCTCGACACGATGACGGAGACCTATCCGGACGGCCAGAAAAAGGTGGAAGGCATGGTGCTGCATGCCCGGCTGGTCATGAAGGATCCGGACAACTGGTGGGACGCGAAGCTGGCCACCTACACACGCCAGGGCAAGGACCAGAAGCACGGCGAATGGACGGCCTGGTACCCCAACAAGCAGATGAAGTTTACTGGCAGCTACCAGTATGATAAGCCGAGCGGCAAGTTCGCCTGGTGGCATGAGAACAGCCAGAAGTCGCTGGAAGGCGCCTACACGGCGGGCAAGAAGTCCGGTCCGTGGACATGGTGGCACGCGAACGGCCAGAAGGCGATCCAGGGGGAGTATGCGGAAAATTCCCCGTCGGGCCGCTGGATCTGGTGGCATGAGTCGGGCAAGGTCGCGCAGCGGATCGACTTCACCGCGGCCGGCGCCACCGCCGTGACGACTCCCGGGGACGGCCCGCGGTCGATCCTGCAGCGCGTGCCGGCGACGCCCTGAGTGGCGCGGGTTTTCGATCCAGAGGCCTTCGGCTTGGTCGTGGTCGCCATACGCCGTATGTTCCTGGAGTCGGCACACGCCGTGTGGCGAGAGGGCGTGGAATCGGCATTGACGTAGTCGGCACACGCCGTGTGCCGAGCATTGCGCCCCATCGCC
Source organism: uncultured Pirellulaceae bacterium (assembly GCA_964620405.1). Taxonomy (GTDB): domain Bacteria; phylum Planctomycetota; class Planctomycetia; order Pirellulales; family Pirellulaceae; genus CAZUJM01. The sequence goes on from CAZUJM010000009.1 coordinate 45,790, forward strand.
TCTCCACGATCGCGCGAGGAAGTAGCCCAAGACACCGGTCCGCGAAAAAAACGTCCCGGCCCTCGGCGCAGAGTCGACAGTCGTCTCACGCGATGCGGTACCGCGACCGCGGATTCCCACGATGATGCCCCTGCACACGGCGTATGCAGCCTACGACGTGGGGCTGTTTCGTCTGACCAGGCACACTGCACCCGGAGTATCTTCCATGAGTGACTCGACTCGGTCCGTTGTCTCGATGATCGACCATGCGATCCTGCACCCCACGTCGACGGAGGAGCAGATCCGTGCCGGCTGCCAGTTGGCTCGTCAACTGCGGGTGGCCAGTGTCTGTGTGCAACCGTTGGCGGTGCGTCTGGCGGCGGAATCGCTGGATGGTTCGGGCGTGGGCTTGGGCACGGTGATTGGCTTTCCGCACGGCGCGAACCTGACGCAGTCGAAGGTGATGGAGGTGCGGTTTGTCTGCGAGCTGGGTGCCCATGAAGTGGACATGGTGGTGCCGATCGGCCGGGTGCTGGACGGTGACTGGAAGTATGTGGAGTATGACATTCGTTCGGTCGTCGACATGGCGCATGCGATGGGCGCGATCACGAAGGTGATTTTCGAGACGGACTATCTGCCGTCGGATGAGTTGAAGATACGGCTTTGCGAGATCAGCGAGCGGGCGGGGGCGGAGTACGTCAAGACGTCGACGGGGTTCGGGTACGCGCCGCAGGCGGACGGTCGGCTGGCCAGTCGCGGCGCGACGGAGCACGATGTGCGATTGATGCGATCGCATGTCGGCAGCCAGGTCCAGGTGAAGGCCTCGGGCGGCATCCGTTCCTACGCCGACGCGCTGCGCATGGTGGAATGCGGCGCGACGCGCCTGGGCACCAGTTCCTCGCAGGTCATCGCGGACGGCGAACGTTCCGTCGCCGCGGGAGATCTGGCTGGCGAGGCACCGGGATCCGGTGCCTCGGGCGCCTACTGACTCGCGGGCGTGGCGGAGGAATGCCGCGTCCGGTTCTGTCGCCTTCTGCGCAGAGCCCTTTTTCCGGATCCCTGGCTGCTCAAGACAGCCGGTGACTTCGCGCGAGTTGGAAAGACGGCTCGCCTCGGCTACCATAATGCGATTCGAATCAGCACACGCGCACGCCGCAGGGGCGCAGGCGCGCGGGCGGGAAGGAGCGCGCGTTGGCTGGCATGGATGATCGGGCTCGATTGCAGGAGCTGAGGGCGGGCAAGGTGCCAAGCGGCCAGGGGCCTGCGCAGAAGGCCTGTACGAACGAGGCCCCGGTTGACGAGGCAACTATTGACGAGGCAACTATTGACGAGGCAACTATTGACGAGGCCCGGGTTGGCGAGTCGGCGGCGGCGATTCGCGCGGTCTGGCCGACCACGCCGCGCGTCGGCCTTGTGCTGGGTTCCGGTCTGGCCGGCATCGCCGATCTGATTCGCGTTGAAGCCAGCCTCGACTACGGACGCATTCCGCACTTTCCCCGCGTGACCGCGCTGGGGCACCGGGGGCGTCTGATCTGCGGCCAGTTGGCAGGCGTTCCCGTGGTTGCCATGGAGGGGCGTTGCCATCGTTATGAAGGCCACTCGCTGTTTGAAGTGACGCGGCCCGTCCGGGTGCTCCACCGATTGGGCATCGAACTGCTGGTGCTGACGAACGCGAGCGGCGGGTTGCGGCCTGGCCTGCAGAGTGGCGATGTGCTGGTGATGGAGGACCACATCAATCTGATGGGGTCCCATCCGCTGCGGGCTCCGCTGTCGGCCGCGAGTGCTCGCCAGCCAGCGCTCGTCCCGACGTACGACCCCCAGTTGGTGGAAAGTGCCTGTCGCGTCGCGCGCGGGCTGGGGTTCACGGCGCACACGGGCGTCTATGCGGCCATGACGGGGCCCTGCTACGAGACGCGCGCCGAGTATCGGTTCCTGCGACGGATCGGCGCGGATGTCGTGGGCATGTCCACCGTGCCGGAAGCCATCTTGGCGTCGCGGCTGGGCGTGTCGGTCCTGGGACTGTCGGCCGTCACGAACGTCTGTCGTCCGGACGACCTGGCCACGACCAGCGGCGAAGCCGTGCTGCAGGCCGCGCGATCGACCGAAAACCGGATGCGGGGAATCGTCGCCGGAGTAATCGGCGTGCTGGCTCGCTGATCCCGCCAGACAGGCTCCACGCGGGGGCTGTGGTGGTGAAGGGGAATCGCTTGGAGTAGACTGACGCGAACGTGACACGCGTGCGCGTGTGAGCGACGGAGGAACCAGGAGAGGCTGCCGGCGATGCGTCAGTACCACGATCTGCTGCGGCACATCCTCGAGGAGGGGGTGGCGAAAGAGGACCGGACCGGCACGGGGACGTTGAGCACCTTTGGGTACCAGATGCGGTTCTCGCTGCGGCAAGGCTTCCCGCTGCTGACCACCAAGAAGCTCCACCTGCGCTCGATCATCCATGAACTGCTGTGGTTCCTCAGCGGCAGCACGAACGTCCAGTACCTGCGCGACCATCGCGTCACGATCTGGGACGAGTGGGCGGACGCCGAGGGCGAACTGGGGCCTGTCTACGGGTACCAGTGGCGGCACTGGACGGGCGCGGACGGCCATGCGGTCGACCAGATCCAGCAGGTTGTCGACCAGATCCGCCACAATCCCGACTCACGCCGCATGATTGTCAGCGCCTGGAACGTCGCCGACGTGCCGCGCATGGCGCTGCCGCCCTGCCATCTGCTCTTCCAGTTCTACGTCGCCGATGGCCGGCTCTCGTGCCAGATGTACCAGCGCAGCGCCGATGTCTTCCTGGGGGTGCCTTTCAATATCGCTTCGTACGCGCTGCTGACGCACATGATGGCGCACGTCACGGGGCTGGAAGCATACGAGTTCATTCATACGCTGGGCGACGCCCACCTGTACCGGAATCATCTGGAACAAGCGCGCTTGCAGCTGACTCGCGACCTTCGCCCACTGCCACGGTTGCGAATCGCGCGTCCGGTGGATTCGATCTTCGATTTCCGCTTCGAGGATTTCGAGCTGGAAGGCTACGATCCGCACCCGCACATTGCGGCACCGGTCGCCGTGTGAGGCGGGTGGAAGCGTGCGGGGGCGTCGCGGGCAGGAGTGCGAGGAAGGGGTTACGATGGCGTCGCGGATCGCTTTGATCGTGGCGGTGGCGGAGAACGGCGTCATCGGCGTGCGGGGCCAACTGCCCTGGCATCTGCCGGCCGACCTGCGCCGCTTCAAGCAGTTGACGATGGGACACACGCTGGTCATGGGGCGGTTGACGTACGAGTCGATTGGCCGTCCGCTGCCCGGCCGCACGTCGATCGTGATCACGGGTGACCCGACGCGGCAGTACGAGGGTTGCCTCGTCGCCCACTCCTGGGAAGAAGCCTGCCGGGCGGCACCCGCGGACCGCGACCTGTTCGTGATCGGTGGCCGCCAGGTCTTCGCCGCCGCGCTGCCTTTCGCCGATTGCCTGCACTGGACCCAGGTGCACGCCGCCGTCGAGGGCGATGTCTATTTTCCGTCCCTGGACTGGCAGCACTGGGAGCTGCGGCACGACGAACGCCACGAAGCCGACGAACGCCACGCCTACGCGTACAGCTTCCGGGACTACGCACGGCGGAGCTGAACGCGGGGATGCGCGTGCTTTACGCGCGAGGAAACGGGAACGCGATCACCTGCTCGATGTGGTCCGCTCCGAGGGCGACCATGGCGAGGCGGTCGAAGCCGAGGGCGACGCCGGCGCAGGGGGGGAGGCCTTGGCGCATGGCGGCCAGCAGCCGGTTGTCCTCGGGGAGCGTCGGTTTGCCGTCGCGGAGCCGATCGGCGTTGGCGGCGCGCTGGCGGTCCGCCAGCTGGTCGGCGTCCAGTAGTTCGTGGTAGCCGTTCGCCAGTTCCATGCCGTGCACGTAGAGCTCAAAGCGTTCGGCGACGGGATCCGGAGTGGCGACGACGCGCGCGAGAGCGGCCTGGCGGGCGGGGTAGTGGTAGAGGATCGCCGGGCGCTCGCATCCCAGGTGCGGCTGCACACGCTCCGCCAGCAGCAGGTGGAGCCATTCGTCGCGCAGGCCCTCGCGTGTGGGCGGGTCGGTTGCTTGGAGGCTGGCGGCGTGCAGGCTTTCGGGCACGATCACCGCCGCCCGTTCGGCCGTCTGCCGTAGGGCGTCCAGCGAAGCGGTGAGCGGGTCGATCTGGAGGTGGCGCAGGAAGGCGTCGCGGTAGGTGATGGATTCAGGCGGCCCGCAAGGCAGCAACGCCTCGCAGAGTTCTGCGAGCAGACGCATGCCGTCGGCAAGCGTATCGCCGACGCGATACCACTCCACCATGGTGAATTCCGGATTGTGCAGCGGCCCGATCTCGTCGCATCGGAAGGCGCGGGTCACTTGGAAGATCGCGTCCGCTCCGGCGGCCAGCAGCCGCTTCATGCCGAACTCCGGCGAGGTCTGCAGCCAGAGCGGTCGTGGAGGGAAACCGCCCGCGGATGCGCTGGTGGCGGCGTGGCGGGGGTCGGGTACTGCCATCGGGTCGAGAAACCGATCGACCACCGTGTCGTGCGAGAGAACCGGCGTCTCGACTTCCCAGAACTGGCGTTCGTGGAAGAAACGCCGCAGACGCTCCATCAGTTGGGCGCGGCGACGGAGGTTCGCAAGCGAGGCCGTTGGCAGGAAGTCGTTCACAAGACGCCTCCCGGCGACGCCGGCCGATCAACGACCGCTCGGCAATGGTTCGGGGCCACGACGGGTCTCGGCGGGCGCGATGCGGTCCCGGACCGGTCACAAGGGCCCCAGGACCGCGCTGCGGGTCCGGGCATCCGGCACGGTGCGGCGATGAAGTGCCGGGCACGCGACCGGACGCCTCGCGAGCAGGCCAATGGGCGTCCCCGGTTATTCCTTCACGCGTTCGATGTATTCCGAAGTCCGCGTATCGACCCGGATCGACTCGCCCTGGTTGATGAAGGACGGGGCGCTGATCTCCGCTCCGGTTTCGAGCTTCACGGTTTTGGTGACATTCGTGGCCGTGTTGCCCTTCGCGCCCGGTTCGCAGTACTCGACGCGGAGCACGACATGGTTCGGGGGCGTGACGCCGATCGGGTTCTCGTTGAAGAGCAGCATGGAGCAGACCATGCCCTCCTTGAAGAACTTCCAACCGTCGCCGACCTGCTCCATGGTCAGTTCGTACTGGTCGAACGTCTGGCTGTCCATGAAGAAGAACATATCCTGCTGGCGGTAGAGGAACTGCGCCGAGATTTCGTTGATGTCGGCCGATTCCAGCGTGTCACCGCCCTTGTAGGTGCGATCCAGCACCGTGTTGCGGAGCAGGTTGCGCATGCGGCACTTGTACAACGCGTTGCCCTTGCCGGGCTTCACGAAGTTGCATTCAATCATGATGTAAGGATCGCCGTCGATCTGGACCTTCAGACCCTTCCGAAAATCGCTCGTATTGTAAGTACCCACTTCTGTTTTCCGTGCTGACTGGTGAGGTGAAGTTCGCGGGATGGTCGCGCATCCCCAGCGGGCCAGTTTGGCGAGGCTGCCCCGTCCGGCGTAGGCTGCTCAGCGGACGGGAGGCCGCGAGGAACCGGGATCGGGCCAGCCGGGCTTGGGGATCCTGAACCAGATGCCTTGCTCCATGACGCCTGAAACCAGGGCGTTGGAGTCCAAGACGCCAGGGAGCAGGTCGAGCCTGTGGCAGGGGGATGGCGTTCCGACAAGCGGCTCATGGTAGCAACTCGGCAGGGAATCACAAAGATGGCTCCGCCGACCCGGTCGCCTCCTCAAACCTTGCGGGTGCCTCCGGGGTGTCGTCAGGTGTTTTCGACGAGAGGTAGCTGGCGAGCTGAATCGGGGCACGGGGAATGGCAGTTGCGGTGCGGGAGCGGCACAATGGAGCGGCGACGGCAAACGGGGCTTTGCGGACCGGCCTGAACTTCGGGGAACTTGCCCGGGGGTGCGAGCCGCGAGCCGGGGAATGCGCGGTCGGGGATCCGGCGGAAGAGTGGAGGTTGGACTTGGAATCGGCTGCGGGAACAACCATCGAGGACCTGCGGAACTCAGGAGCGACCGGGGGCCCGCTGCGCTGGCAGGAGTTGCTTCGTCAGGCGTATCGGGAGCCACGCTCGCTGGGGGAGCAGTTGGCGTTGCCCGAGGCGACGGTGGTCGCGGCGGAAGCGTCGGTGGGCACGTTTCGATTGTTCGCTCCGGCGCCGTATGTGTCGCGCATCCGGCCGGGAGATCCGAGGGATCCGCTGCTGCTGCAGGTGTGGCCAAGTCCCGAGGAGACGGAGCAGCGTCCCGGCTTCCTGCTCGATCCGGTCGGCGATGGGGAGGCCGAGCGACGGCCGGGCGTGATCCAGAAGTACGCGGGGCGGGCGCTGCTGGTGCTCACCGGCGCGTGCGCTATCCACTGCCGTTACTGCTTCCGCCGCCATTTTCCGTATGCCGAGGTGCCGCACTCGCTGGAGCAGTGGCGTCCCGCGCTGGCCGAACTCGCCGCCGATCGCTCGATCGGTGAAATCATTCTCAGTGGCGGCGATCCGTTGTCGCTGCGCGAGGACGCTTGGCAGGAATTGGTAGAGAACCTGGCCGCGATGCCGCACCTGCATCGCGTGCGCATCCATACCCGCTGGCCGGTGGTGATCCCGCAGCGGATCGACGAGCGATGGCTGGGGCAGTTGGCCCTGCTGCGACAGCCGGTGGTGGTTGTCGTGCACGTCAATCATCCGCGTGAGATCGACGCCTCGGTCGTGGACGCCCTGGACCGAATGCGCGCCGCGGGCTGCCTGCTGCTGAACCAGTCGGTGCTGCTGCGGGGCGTGAACGATTCCCAGGACACCCTGGCGGACCTGAGCGAGCGGCTGCTCGCGGCCGGTGTTGTGCCGTACTACCTCCACCAGTTGGATCGCGTCGCGGGCGCCTGGCACTTCGAGGTGCCGGATGAGGAGGCCCGGCGGCTGGTCGAGGGGCTGCGGGCGCGGCTTCCCGGGTATGCCGTGCCGCGGTTGGTACGCGACGAGCCGGGCCAGCCCAGCAAGGTCTGGTTGGCCTGACCGGGCGTACCGAAGGCTATCGGCGGCGGATCAGGAGCGAACTGGCGGCCAAGGCCAGTCCCAAGGCACCCGCGGCCCAGGCGGCGTAGAGCTGCAGCGAGAGGCCCCGGTGTTCCGCCCGATTCTTGAGGAACTTGGGCGTCGGCCGGAACTCCAGCTTCTGCTCGCGGAAGAACTGCCAGATATCCCAGGCGTCCGACGGCTTCACCTTCTGCAGATCCACCTGCAACTCCTGGAACTCGGGCTGGCGGATATCGAGCGCCGTCCGACGCGGTGCAATTCGGGAGTGGGCGACGGCGGCTGCCAGCAGCAAAAGGCAACCGCCGACGAACAGGTAGCCCTGGGCCGCCGTCCAAGCTGGGCGTTTCGCGGAGGATTTCGCGGCAGCCGGTTGCAGCGTGTCCAGCAGCCGCAGTTCGCGCAAGGTCGGAACCTGGACGGTCGCTCCACAGCTACAGGCGATCGTCTCACCGGCCTGCACGGTCGAGACGGGCAGGGTGGTGAAACATTGAGGGCAGGGCAGTTTGCGTCGAGTGGCGTCGGTCATGAAGGCTCGATGCGATAAGGTGGCACGGTGGACGTCAGCGGAGCTGCCGAAGGCGCGAAATGCCTCCCGGGCGCGACCCTGGGGCCGTCGCGTGGGAGCCGAGACGCCGCAGGCTCTCTCTACTGCGAGTTTTAACCGCGATGCTGGCCGGCGTTAATACGTCGGGAGTCCCTTTGTGTCTTGATTTATCCGTCGCTCCGACTCACGGCGGATCGCGGCCCGCGGCGCCCGACCGATCAAGGGAACCTACTCGGTTCCCTAGCTCGGTGCCCGTCGTTTCGGGCCTCCTAAACTCAAAGCGAGCCTCATGGTGAGTTCGCTTCGGGCTGGGGTGCGATGCGGAGGGCTTGCGCGTCTCCGGCGACTCTCGCGTTAAAGTCTTTGAACCTCGAACGCTCCGCCGCAACTCTCAGGGGTTCCGAAGCTTGCCCAACTGGACAATTCTTCTTGGCGCAGCGCAGGACCACCCTCCAGAGTACTCGAAGCGGTCGCGGACAGCCCTGGAAAAAAAACCTTGGGCGTTGACAATTCGCGGACTCTTTGCCTCTAGACCCCGCATTCTTCATGATTAGAATTGGGTCGTGATCTGAGCTCGTTTGTATCCGCGGAGGGCTGTTTGCCTACATGGGTCCCGTGCACCGATGGACACCATTCTTCTGATCCGATTGGTGGTACCGAGTTCAAAGGAAGAAGGAACGGTCTGGGTAGTTTGTAGAGAAGGGGTGACGAGGGTCTAGTAGAAATCATCCTCGCGACCAGGTGGGCGGGAGCTGCTTTGAGGCGACCAGTCTTGAAGCGACCAGCCTGCGATGGAGGAAGCGAGTTGTCGGTCATTCGCAGGGGCGTTCTGCGCACTGAGTTCCATATCAAACCGCGTGTGTCGAGGTATCGCACGTGGTGCAGGTGGGAACCTGTTCGCTGTGCGCAAACTCTCGGAGGGCCGGCGAGTTGCCGTGATCGCAATATTCTTCCAAATGATGGTGGCGGAAAGATGTGCGGCAATTGGGTGGTAGACTTTCGGCATCTGCGGAATTCGATTGCTCACCTGGGTTCCTGAAGGCGGCTGGTTGGCTGGCAGCGACGATATGGGCAGCCGCATATCTGTCGGAAATCGAGAGCACGGGGATGTACCTCTCTATTAGGAAGAGGCGACATCCGATTTGCGAAGGAGTTGGGATTTGTACACGTTGATCGAGGACTTCGAGGACGACGCGCGATCCGTGAATGGGGACGCATTTGATGCCGGTGCCGTAGACGTCGTGCCCGACGACGACGACGACGACGCCGATCTGCTTCCCGATATCAGCGATTCGGATGGCGAAGATGCCGGCGACCTATCGGCGACCGATCTGGTGGACGAGGCATTGGACGCGGAGTCCTGGTCGGACGATCCGGTGCGGATGTATCTGACGCAGATGGGCGAGATTCCGCTTTTGACCCGCAAGCAGGAGATCGACCTGGCGAAGCGGATCGAGCGGACTCGGCAGCGATTCCGCGGCAAGTTGCTGGAGTGCAACTATGTGATCCAGTCGGCCTTCAAGGTGTTGAAGCGGGTGCACAACGGCGAACTGCCGTTCGACCGGACGGTGCAGGTCTCGGTGACCGACCGGCTGGAGAAGGATCAGATCCTGGGGCGGTTGCCGCACAACCTGCGGACGCTGGAGGTGGTGCTGGAGCGGAATCGCCGCGACTACTCCATCGCTCTCAACAAGAAACAGTCCAAAACCAAGCGTCGACAGGCCTGGGTGCGACTCGGACGCGGGCGACGCCGGGCTGTGCGCCTGGTCGAGGAACTGGGTCTGCGCACGCAGCGGATCGAGCCGTTGATTCGCACGCTGGAGGACTTCAGCCGCCGGATCGACGACCTGTTCTTCAAGATCGCCGACCACAAGAAGGGCAAGGGGCCGGCTGAAGAGCGGGCTCCGTGGCTCAAGGAGTACCGCAGCCTGTTGACCGCCACCCAGGAGTCGCCGACGAGCTTGCGTCGTCGGGTGCGTTTCCTGAAGGAAGAGTATGCCCTGTACCAGCAGGCGAAGCGTGAGCTGTCGGGCGGCAACCTGCGCCTGGTGGTGTCGATCGCCAAGAAGTACCGCAACCGCGGCCTGAGCTTCCTGGACCTGATCCAGGAGG
>CAZUJM010000010.1:0-1320 GCA_964620405.1 uncultured Pirellulaceae bacterium
AAGCCGAGCGGCGAGGAGCGCCACCCACGGAGGATGAACTTTCCGCAGCTCGCCAGACCCTCCGCGGACCGCACTGGCGCATCGAGGCGTCGACGAGCCGCGTGGAGCACTTGACCACCTGCCCGCTGACACTCAACGCGCTCGCCAAAGGCTACCTGCTCGACTCGGTGTGCGACGCCGTCGCGCGCAGCGGCCTGCCGGTGGAAGGAATCCTCATCAACCTGGGCGGCGATCTGCGGGTGCAAGGCCAACTCGACGCACCGGTGGCGATTACCGATCCACGCCAGGATGAGGACAACGGAGTGCCGCTGCATCGCATCACGGTTCGCGATCGAGGCGTGGCCACGAGTGGCAACTATCGCCGAGGCTACGACATTGGCGGCCGTCACTACTCGCACATTCTAGATCCCGCCACCGGGCAACCGGTCGACCATGTGCGGAGCGCCACCGTCGTCGCACCCACAGCAACCGACGCCGACGCGTTGGCAACCGTACTCAGTGTCCTTTCGCCCGACGAAGGGATCGCGCTGGTGGAGCGACAACCGGACACCGCATGTCTGCTGGTGCTGGCCGACGGTTCCCAGCGGACCAGCGCCGGCTGGCCGGCGCTGGAGTCCGCGCCGCAGACACGGACCCGGGTCGCCGCCGCGGCTTCGGAGGGGGAGGCCGCCAGCAATGCTCCCGCCGACGCGGCTGCCCCGGCGATGGAACTGGTGGTGCAAATGGAAGTCAATCGCCCGGGCGGAGGCGGATATCGCCGGCCTTACATCGCCGTCTGGATCGAGGACAAGGACGACCTCGCCATTCGCACGCTCGCTCTCTGGCTGCAGAAAGATAATCCCGGGCCGCGTTGGCACCGCGACCTGCGCCGCTGGTATCGCGCCGACCAGGAACGCCAACTGGTGGACGATATCGACCTAATCGAAACCATCTCGGCCGCCACGCGCCCGCCCGGAAAGTACAAGATCGTCTGGGATGGCAAGGACGACTCGGGCAAACTCGTGCCGACTGGCAAGTACCGGCTGTTCGTGGAAGTCGCGCGCGAGCATGGCACCTACCAGCTCATGCAGCACGAATTGAATCTGGATGGCAAGCCCTTCGACTTCTCAATGGATGGAAATGTGGAAATCAAGTCAATCTCTGCGCAGTACCGGGCCAAGGATGAATCCCGCTGAACCGGCCGGCGCGACCGGCTCCTCCACCTCGCGTGCGTCCACTCGTTCCCGGTCCGCGTCCGTCGCTTACTGGACGCGTTGGCTGCACACCTACCTGTCCATGCTGGGCCTGGGCGTGACGCTTTTTTTCAGCGGCACCGGCCTG